>CAZZZY010000145.1:0-10910 GCA_964658545.1 uncultured Acetobacteraceae bacterium
GAGAACACATTTTTCTTTATTTTACCCCTATTTTTCCTTAACCGAGCAGTATTGAGATAGATTTTGTTGTTACCTCACCACCTTACATAAATGTATTCAACTATCATCAAAACTATCGCCGTTCTGCTGAGATATTAGGGTGGGATTTATTAAAGATAGCAAAGTCAGAAATTGGATCTAACCGAGCAAATAGAGGAAACCGTTTTTACACAGTAGTACAATACTGTTTAGATATGGCTGACACTCTAAGGGAGATTTCAAGAGTAACTAAAAATGAGGCTCGGATTGTGTTTGTTGTAGGACATGAATCCAATGTTCTTGGAGTGCCTTTTTACAATGCTGACATTATTGAAAAAATTGCACTAAGAGCAAATTTTTTTCATCGAGCTTTGAGACAAAAGAGGGAATTCAAAAATAAATTCGGCAAAATCATTAGAGAAGATTTAATTAATTTTATCAACTTAAATAATGAGTTTTATAAGGAAACAGTTGAGCAAATTGCAAGAGAAGTAGCATTGGATGTACTGAAAAGTGTCCTTTCTTTAGTCTCATCTAAAAATATTGAATCTTTAGAAGATGCAATTGAAAAAGTTCAGGATATTGGAAGAACACCAACCTCAGATGTAATTGGTATTAGGAGTTAAAAGTTTTGAATTAATAACTCCTAACTCCTAACTACTGACTATTAACTGCTTCAGTCACCTTTGCCCCTAATGATATCTCCTGTTTGTGTTTTCCTTCAGCAGATGAAGGGAAACTTGTAGGAACAGTCTTTGTGCCCGTTCGCTTTGCCAGTGCTAATAACAGGTAGACTGTGAACAAATATCCAGACGCTAAAATAAAAATCATCATAGGCATACTTCCGTAAATCATTGTTCTACCAGCACCTTTCTAAACGAATATAAAATTCCATAAAATTAGTAGAACTTCAGCCAACCAAGTGCGTTCTTGATGGCTGTAGTTCCCTATGGTAAAATCATCCATAGGGATAAAATTCTCTACGGACAAAGATTTTATTGTCTAATGAGACTTCTTGCAGACCATAGATCCAACAGCAGTTAGATTACTTCTTAGCAACCTAAAACTACGATTCTCACCGGTCTACTTGATCTGCGTTATTTTTGCTCACACTGCTGTGAAAGGAGCAATGCTTGCGCTCAAAGGGCGCTGAAGCCGCTAAAGGTCTTCCCATAGGGATACCACATAGCTCCAAACCAGGAGTTTTGCATATCGCAGAAAAAACTGAGGGAATTGTCCCCTTCATTTAAGCTACGACTAATTATTTTAGACTCCCACTACCATGTAGGTAAAATCACTTACTAAGTGACTTCCTTGTTTGGGGTGTGAATATCTGAAAAATTTAAAATTCCTATATTTTAGCGTAACACAACGACCCTGAATTTTGAGCCTACTCGACTGCCAAATTTCAAAATTTTTGAATAGCTACACTTCAATCCTGAAGAAATTTAGTTTTACCATTGGCGAATCATACGAATTATATCCATTTTGTCAATAAGTAATATTGCCTGAATTCTGCTTTGATCTGTGGCGGTAAACGTGTACTAGGAGCCTACTTAATACAATTAAAGCTAGTATTTGTTTCCGTATACGGATAACTCAGGTTTTAAACTAACTTCGAGCATGAGTTGCCAAAAACTAAGCATAATTGCTTATTGACAAAATCACTACCAACCTTAATTATCACCGATAGACTTATGAAAGTGGGATTAACTTATGAAAACTTTGCGCTGGCACAGGGTTATCTTAAAATGAGTGTAGGATATGTAAACTTTCGTAACCTAAGCCAGAGTCCGCCCATCCATGACCCCAGCCACCTCCCTGTTTACCCCTGTGGAAGCAGACCTGCGACTACTAGCAGATAACCTAAAACAGCTAGTTGGAAATCGCCACCCCATTTTGTTTGCAGCAGCCGAATATTTATTCGGAGCTGGGGGAAAGCGTATCAGACCAGCAGTTGTCCTGCTAATATCGCGGGCAACAATGTTAGATCAAGACATTACACTGCGTCACCGCCGCCTAGCTGAGATTACAGAAATGATTCACACAGCAAGCCTAGTACACGATGATGTAGTAGATGAATCAGACATGCGGCGAGGCGTTCCCACTGTTCATAGTTTCTTTAACAGTAACCGCATTGCTATATTAGCAGGAGATTTTCTCTTTGCCCAATCATCTTGGTATTTAGCAAATTTGGACAATTTGGAGGTGGTGAAACTCCTCTCAGAAGTTATTATGGATCTAGCTACTGGGGAGATCCAGCAGGGACTAAATCGTTTTCATGCTGGGATCTCGATTGAAACTTACCTCCAGAAGAGTTATTACAAAACAGCTTCCTTAATCGCCAACAGTTCAAAAGCTGCTGGGTTACTCAGTGAAGTCTCGCGGGAAACTGTCGAACATTTGTATAGCTACGGTCGTCATTTTGGTATAGCATTTCAAATTGTTGACGACATTCTAGATTTCACCAGTACAACAGATACCTTGGGTAAACCAGCAGGGTCGGATTTGAAAAGTGGTAATCTGACTGCACCCGTTTTATTTGCTTTAGCAGAAAAACCATCCTTGGAAGTGCTGATTGACCGAGGGTTTGCTCAAGAAGGGGATTTAGAGCAAGCACTGGAACTAATTCAAGATAGTCAAGGCATACAGCAGGCGCGAGAGTTAGCTGCTCACCATGCTAAGTTAGCAATTGAACATCTTGCAGTTCTCCCACCCTCAGAATCCCACCAGGCATTGATTAACATAGCTGAGTACACACTGAGTCGTCTCTATTAAATAAGTTTTCAGTTCTCAGCGAGAAAGTGGGGATTGTAGGTTTTCGGTGTGTTGCGCTAACGCCCTAACACACACTGAAGCAGTTTTATATTTAATTAAACCCACCTACTTAAGGATTTCCAACAAAGTAAATTATCCAATTTATAGTTCTGAAGTGGGGGATTCTGATTCACTGGGAAACTAAAACTGAAAAATGTTCACTGAGAACTGTTTATGAATCAATTTTAGGTTCCACCAAGAGTTGAGCCAGTCGCGTGGTGTAAAGGAAAGAAAAAATTTATTTTCTTCCTAACTTAGAAAACTTTTTTGAAGGAATTTGAGATTTAAAATTTGGGATGTGGGATTGTATCTAAAAAATCCCACATCCCAAATTTTTCTATGCAATATCAGGGGGTATCTGTTTAGGCGATCGCTGTTGTCGCAACCTTTGTTGCATGAGTTTCTCTAGGTCAGTTCGGCGAATTTCAACGGTATGAGTGGTCTTACCCGGCGTTTCCAAAAAAACGATACTATCTACGGGTGACAATGCCACCAATTGGAACAAAATATGAGTAACAGGAACAATTTTAGCTAGCATTTGAGGGTCAAGCCCAGCAGGGGAAATTAGAGAGACATCCTGTATGGTAGGGAAAGCGTAAATAACGTGCTTTTCCAATCCTGGATTAGTAAGATTGCTCAATGTAGTTAAAACCCAGCTTGACTCTGAATTTTGGAGAATATAGTACTGGGAGTGACGTAATTTTTGAGCGATCGCTCTAAGGGCAGGAGCAATTGCTGCAATCAGATTTGGTGTCATACCATCGCGGGGTGCATTGTCAATCAGCAATTGAATTTGTGCTTCTAAATCCATAATGACTTGTATACGGCTCCTGGGTAATGGCAATAACATCTATCAAAGTGTGAACAATCCCATCCAAGTTGGGAATAATAAAATCAGCCACATCCTCAATGTTGGATTGTTCTGCGTTTAGCTTATACGTAAAATCGAAAAGCCAATACCCACAGTCGTACAGGTTGTATTTAAATACTTAGGGTCTTTTGAAAACCGAGACTATGAATTCAGCCGCAACCGCAACTATTCCATCTGTAACTATTCTGGGAGAAAATTCTAAAGGTGTGGAGGTGATCTTTCAACTCCTGTCCAAGGAGTTTCAACAATCAACCAAAGCTTCGGAACAGAATTGCCACGATGTAGCAACACGTATTACCACCGAAGTATATCGGATTTGCCATGAGAGCAAACGTATCCAAGCTTCTGGAACTGTAGAAAGCTCGGCGATTACCCTAGCTCGGCATCGGCTGCAACAGTGTCTCAGGTACTATCATTTGGGTTCAAATCGGGGCAGAGTAGAATTACACAGTACTCTGAGTGCAATCATTTATCGATACATTAATCCGCCTCAGAAGCAATTGAGTTATCAAGGGCGACTGACTATAATTGAAGATTTTTTACAAAGTTTTTATCTAGAAGCATTAAACGCTTTCCGCCGAGAAAATCAACTCGGTGCTACTTATCGCCCTCAGACGCTTCTAGAATTATCCGAGTACATGGCATTTACTGAGCGCTACGGCAAGCGACGCATTCCCTTACCAGGCCGTCAGCAGCAGTTAATTATCTTGCGGGCGCAAACTTTTTCTCAACAGCAGCCCCCAGAAACCAGTGTAGATATAGAACAAGCCGCAGAAGGCAGCAATAATGAAGGTGATGGTTCTTGGGAAGAACCAGCAGTGCATCAATTGCGCTCCACAATGGCAACGCAAGCCGAACCCGAACCCGAAGAAGATACTTTGCGTTCCGTTGTGGTTACGGAATTAATGAATTATCTCGAACAACGGCAACAATCTGATTGTGCTGATTACTTTTCCCTCCGTCTCCAGGATCTCTCAGCCCAGGAAATTGAGTCGATTTTAGGTTTAACCCCTCGTCAGAGAGATTACTTACAGCAGCGCTTCAAGTATCATTTGATTCGGTTTGCTTTATTACACCGTTGGGAATTGGTTCACGAGTGGCTAGAAGCTTCTTTACACACCAATTTGGGTTTAACTCCCCAGCAATGGCAAGTATACACAGCACAGCTGGACAATAAGCAACGGTCTTTACTAGAGTTGAAGCAACAAGGACAAGCCGATGAAAAAATCGCCAAAACTTTAGGGCTGTCAATGGCACAACTTCAAAAACGCTGGTTTAAGATTCTTGAGCAAGCTTGGGAAATTCGTAACTCATTAGTGTCCGGATCAGGTGCATCTACTCATGAATAGTGACTCAGAATCCTCACAATATCAGTATCTCGGTTGGTTATTGACAGATGATGTCAAAAATCACGAGCAGTTATCGGTAGAATGTGAGGAAAATGACGGGGTAAAAAACCTTTTCAATGAAGCCACTGCTTCAAAAAGCAGTGAGCCAAAATTGGGAGGAACGCCCCAGACCTTTCAATTGGGAGAAATTCCTACTGTGCAAGATCGTTTCCAAGCCATCATTAAACGTCGGTTACAAATCCAAGTCCAAGACCACCCACCTTTATTTCCCTGGGAAACGCAATTAATCGACTATCCCGATTTTGTTGAGGAGCCGTCGATGACGCTCGTTCCTACCTGGGGATGGATGGTACAACAGTCGAAGTTGAACCTACCATGTCCTTTACCGGAGAAAGTTTTCCGGCAATTGCTGGAACAATGTCAGGCATTGGTGACATCTTCAGTCCCTCTGGGAGCAAAATTAGTTCAAGTGGTGGAGAACTTTTTTCCCAACGAGCCTCAAGCATTAAACGATATAGCTGGATTGGTGCTAAGAAGCACCTATCGGTCTGTAACTACTCTGGAGACAATGCCAAGTATTCAGAGCGATTACTCAGATTTACAACCGCGTCAACAGATGGCTTTGTCGTTGTTGGCGGCTAAACAACTGCTGGAAAATCTGACTCTACCACTTTCAGCAACTAGTCCAGTGGTAGAAAGACAATGGCTAACCACTGTCGGTAATTTGAATATCAGAGTCGAATACCAGTCTGTAGGTAAACTTACGAAGTTACTTGTTCAGGCTGAGTTACCCGTTAAAGGAACTTTGATCCTTCGGGGAAGTGGCACTTTAGCAATGGCAACATCTTCAACTCCGGGATACTTAAGTGTAGAGTTAGGCTGCGAGCAACTTAACCCAACTTATACTTTGGAAGTTGAGTTTCCAGAAATAGACCAACAGTCACTTTTATTTGTCATTAACCCCACTGTGTGACCTAAAATACTACCGCTAGTACGTAATGCCAATCTCTTAAGGTAACTATTGCCTTGGGGTTTTTTCATCCTCTCGAAACTACTAGCAACAGGGTGCTTACTTGTACTTAAGATGTGGTTACAGTCAACCAGTGGGTGTAGACTCACCCTCCATGTGGGTACTCGGCAGTCCACTCGGTTACTAGCAAAGCCTGGGGAACGAGTCAGTTTCTTGTGCTGTGCTGATTTCGCGTCTATTTTACTAAGCAACCAATTTTTCACAACGAATTTATTTGATTGTGTTGTTTTTTTATACAAAATTATGTTCTGACGAACCGCAGAGGCGCAGAGAACGCAGAGAGAAGAAAGAAATGCTTTAGGGCTTAGGAGGCACTGTACAAATCGCCCCCCGACGCTAACGGTTCTCTAGCAAGCATTTTGGGCTGAACTAAACTCCGGCAAAGGCTTTAACTTTTAAAATATAGCGCTTCTCCAATGAAAGCAATACATTTTGACCTCTCTCCTAAAAGGAGAGAGGCTTCTTTTTGATTTAGCTAAATCTTCATGACAGGATAAGAAAGCTTCTTCTAACGGGAATACTTTAAAGTAGGGCGAATAGTTTCGTCCTTGGCACTGTTTCCGTAGCATCTATACTTAGACTCGAAATGCTCAACTTATCCAGGATGAATCGGTTTTGGCGTGTCCCTGTAGGTAATTTCTGGCGGCAAAATTTGCAGCGATCGCCTTTGATAGAAGTAGAAGATTCAATTTCCTTGCGGGTGTTGGTGCTAGCGTTGGTTATTTTGGGAATTGTGGCGACGGATATCGCCGCCGAAACTTCATTCAGTTTTTGGGCGTTACCCCTGAGTTTAGTAGGTGCTATTTGGAGTTACTATCGTCGCCGTGATGCCAATGTTGCAGTTAAGTTCTGCATTGCCATCGGCATGTTAATAGCACTCGGTAATTTCTTTGGGCGGTTACTGGGAGAGTTGAATGATACGCGGTTGGGTTTGGCGGAGTTATTAATTCAACTCCAGGTGTTACACAGCTTTGATACACCCCGGCGGAAAAATTTGGGTTATTCGATTGTTATAGGACTGATTTTATTGGGTGTGGCGGCAACCCTAAGTCAAACTTTAGCCTTTGCACCTGTGTTGCTGTTATTTTTAGCGATCGCTCTCCCAACTTTAGTATTAGATTATCGGTCGCGCCTTGGTTTGCAGCCATTAAAAACTCAAAAGGAAAAACTCAACAAGAAGAATTCCTCAACTCTTAATTTTAAATTTTTAATTCTGACTTTTTTGCTAATTGTCGGTCTGGGGCTGGCAATTTTTGCTGTTTTACCCAGATTCCCTGGCTATCAGTTACGGAATTTTCCTGTAAGTTCTCCTATCGAGTTAAAAGGCAATTTTACAGGTCGTAGTATCATTAATCCCGGTTATGTCCGCCAAGGTAGTGGCAATAATCAAGGTAATGGTAGCAGTGGTACGGGGCAAAACCAAACTGGTCAACCAGGGAAAGTAGATAATAACTTTTATTACGGTTTTAATAGCCAAATTAACCAAAACTTACGGGGCGAGATGAAACCTAAAGTTGTGATGCGGGTGCGATCGCAAGCTGAGGGTTTTTGGCGAGTACTAGGATTTGACCACTATACAGGTAAGGGATGGGAAATTTCTCGGAATGAAGATGTGATGACCATGAGGCGATCGCCTTGGTCTTACCAAATTTTCCTGAATCCACCTGTGATGACTGGTAAAACCCAAGAGATAGTACAAACTTATACAGTGGTGGCGGATTTGCCTAACCTAATTCCGGCGATGGCTTATCCCAAGGAAGTTTACTTTCCGACACCACTGATTGCAGTTGATAGAGAAAATGGATTGCGATCGCCTGTGGAGTTATCACAAGGACTCACTTACACAGTAATTTCTGAAGTACCATCCCGCGATCGCACTTTGTTAGATCAAGCTTCTACTAATTATCCACAAAATATTAACAAGCATTATCTGCAAATCCCTCCCGAAATTGCCGAAAAAGTCCGGCAACGTACCGAAGAAATTCTCGCTAACTACCATCGGGAAGGGGTATCAAAGTTTTCTAAAAGCTTAGATTCTCCCTATGAACAGACTCTCTACTTAGCTCAATACCTCAAGCAACATTACTCTCTTCCGCAAAATCCCTTAGATTTGCCTTATTTAGGAGAAAAAGATGACTTAGTAGAATCTTTTTTATTCAAATATAAAGGTGGTTATCCAGACCACTTTTCAACAGTTTTGACGGTGATGCTACGTTCCATTGGTATCCCAGCGCGGTTAGTGGCAGGGTTTAGTCCAGGAGAATTTAATCCGTTTACAGGGCTATATGTTGTCCGTAATACTGATGCTTATGCGATGACGGAAGTATATTTTCCGAAATATGGCTGGTTTGCCTTTGACCCGATTCCCAATCATCCCCTCATCCCTCCATCAGTTGAAGATACTGAGACTTTTAGTGTGTTGCGCCAGTTTTGGCATTGGGTTGCTGGATGGCTACCATCTCCGGTGACGGGTTTGTTGAATAATGTATTTGAGACAATATTTAGGTGGGTGATTAAAGCGATCGCTTGGTTTTTAGCTTTATTCTCTCAAGGTTGGTTTGGGGTATTGACTGGCTTAATCTTGACAACTACAGCAGCTTTCTTTGCTTGGCTGGGTTGGGGTCAATGGCGAGAGTGGCGCAACCGCCGATGGTTACAAAAATTGCCAGCAATGGAAAGCCTTTATCAACAAATGCTGCAATGGACAACCCAAAAGGGTTTAGGGAAACATCCAGCACAAACACCTTTAGAATATGCCAGAGGAGCATACCAGCATCATGCCCCAGCAACTGCTGAGGTAATAGATGAAATTTGTCAAGCCTATGTAGGCTGGCGTTATGGTGGTCATCCGCCTAACTTGCAGCAACTGCGAGAGAGATGGCAAAAACTGAAAAAGGCTGGTAAGTAGTTCTTTATTAAAACTCTATCCCTCTTGATGACATCAAGGCATCGCTTGTTAAAATACCACCAGTCCGCTCAATTAAACGAGACATACAGCTTATGATTACTCAAATGATGGTTCAACCCTCATTCTGGGTAGATTCTGGAATCAAACTCAGTAAAATTCATTTTTGCGAGGAAAAGTCAGTAATTTCCTTAATTTAATACATTGTTACTGGTTAATAATTAAGGATAATTACGAATTGACAAAACTAATATCATCTTAACCTGTCACGAATGATCGGAGACACTTCGTCAACGAGAGGCAACGCCTTCGGCATTGCTTCTCTACGAGACGCTAAAAGCGTCTCGTAGAGAGCGTCATTTTGAATTTTGAATTCGGAGCGTACCCCAACGGGTCTGTTGCTAGCAAGAGCGTCTTTGCAGGAGAAGCGACGTGACCCGTCAAGCTAAAAGGGCGAACTTCGGTAATTTTTACCTTCACTAACTGTCCTTTCAATTCTCTGATGTCGCCACTGAAGAATGTCAGACGATTACCATCAGTACGTCCCATAACCTGGGTTTGGTCTTTAGGATTTTGGTCTTCTACTAAAACCTCTTCGATGCGTCCAAAGTAACGTTGCGATCGCTCGGCTACTTTCAAGTTTCCTAGATGATTGAGCCGTTGGAGGCGATCGCTTTTAATTTCTTCACTTAGCTGATTATTCCACAAAGCAGCAGGTGTTCCTGGACGCGGCGAATATGCTGCTGTATTCAACATATCAAAGCCAATATCTTCCACCAGTTTCAGGGTATTTTCAAACTGTGCTTCTGTCTCCCCAGGAAAACCGACAATCGCATCAGCACTAATGGAAGCATCTGGCATATATCGCCGAATGGTATCAATGATGCGGCGATATTTTTCATGGGTATAACCCCGCGCCATTGCCTTCAAAAGTTCGTTATCCCCAGATTGAAAGGGAATATGGAAGTGTTTGCAGACTTTGGGCAATTCAGCACAAGCCTTAATTAATCTCTCTGTAAAATAACGGGGATGGCTAGTAGCAAATCTTAATCTTTCAATCCCTGGCACATCATGGACGTAATAAAGTAAATCTGTAAAGTTGTGCAGATGCCGACCTTCTGCTGTTGTTCCTGGTAAATCTCTACCGTAAGCGTCAATATTTTGACCGAGTAAAGTAATTTCCTTGTAACCTTGCCGTGCTAATTCTTCCATTTCAGCCAGGATCGCTGACGGCGTGCGAGATTGTTCGATACCGCGCACATTCGGAACCACGCAGTAGGTGCAGCGTTCGTTACAGCCGTAAATTACATTTACCCAAGCTGTGACTTTACTATCCCGCCGCGGTTGGGTGATATCTTCAATAATATGAACCGACTCAGTAGCGACAACTTGATTGCCCTCAAATACCGACTCCAACAAATCTTTGAGGCGGTTGGCGTGTTGTGGCCCCATTACCAAATCTAATTCTGGAACTCGTCGCAATAGCGCTTCACCTTCTTGCTGGGCAACGCAACCAGCAACAATGAGAGTTAAATCAGGCTGCTCATGTTTGCGCTTCGCTTGTCTACCAAGGTAGGAATATACCTTTTGCTCGGCATTATCTCGAATTGTGCAGGTATTGTAGAGAATTACATCTGCATTATTCGGATCTTCTGACCATTCAAAGCCCATGTCTTCCAAAACGCCAGCCATGCGCTCTGAGTCAGCTTTATTCATCTGACAACCGAAGGTAGTAATGTGGTAGTGGCGTTTAGAAGTGGTCATGTTGCTTAGTTAACCAGTTAGAGTGAGGTTATTCTTTAGCCTCAAAGTCAACTTTATCATAAATATCTGATAGAGGGATTTGAAATTGAATAGAGGATAGTGTTAAAATTTCGCTCTCTTCTTCATGCTCTGAGAAAATCCATTTATTTGCATCAG
>CAZZZY010000146.1:0-10903 GCA_964658545.1 uncultured Acetobacteraceae bacterium
ATATGGATAAACATCAAGAAATATTAATTACAGCAATTAGGGAAAGTTGCTTAACAGCAAGAGAGATTTCTGTTAGGGCTGGTGTCCACGAGAGTACTATTAGTAAGTTTCTTGATGGCAAAAACGACCTAAAAGCTGGTAATTACTTCAAAATCCTTCATGCCCTGCCAGAAAATTGTAGAATTCCAGCACTAGCGAGAATAGGAGTAGTTGAGTTAACGCCTATTCAACTAATTGAATCTGCCACACCGAAAGAAAAGGCTGAAATACTACAAGCGATTGCCGCTTGGGTATTACAACCAGGGGCCATATCTGGAAAAAATACGGATACTATAGACCTGCAAGTAGCAGTATGATAGCCTGAGAAATTTTTGATATACACTTAGGCGCTTATTGTGGTAAATAAGGGTGAGGATGATTTTTTAGAAAAATTAATGGAAAATTGCGTAGGCGCAGCCCGCCGTAGGCATCACTTGGATGCCGAGGGAAAAGCTAAGTTAATTAAGCATCTGCTGGGTGAACCTGGGTTACAAGTGGTAATAGGGAGTAATCAAGTTCATGCTACGAATGTATACCAAGTTAATTTAAATAGTCCCGATCAGATATCAACGATATTGGATGCGATCGCCAAAAAAATTTCTTCTCAGAATTCCTCAGAAGATAAGACAGAGGGAGCGGATTAATTTTTAGAGGAGAAGTGGGGCTAACAAGCTTATGCCTCTAGTTCGTTTTTTGGCATGGTAGCGATGAGATACTCTTAAAGGGAAAATGCGACACCGAACAGCCCGCACAACGAACGCGCTCAGTGACCAGCGTAGGCATCGCACCTTTCACAAGAGCGATCGCGCTGTAACAACTGCGGATCAGTAGCACTATCCCATAAGTGTAGTTATTGATTAGTTTTGAGGGATAATCAAAAGCTATAGCAAAGCTCAATCTACCAGAAAATAACTATGCTAGATATCAAATGGGCAATGGAGCAATTCGGCATAGAAGACAAAAACATTGCAATTAGAATTTTAGAAAAGTTTGATAAGTTTAATTATGGTTGTTTCAGTTGCGGCTCATCTAGCTATTTACTTTATACAGAAATCGGTGAGGTTATCTGTAAAGACTGTAGAAAAGACCTTTGCATTAATTATGATGGACTTATAGATTCGGAGGAGTTACAAGAAGTATTTGAACTAGCTTTTGCTGAGGAAGATGAAGAAGAGGAAGATGATGACTGGCTAGATGATGATACTGAAACTGACTAGAAATCATCATCAAAGTCTTTACCAGACTAAAAAGGTGATTCTAAACCCGCATATCTGTAGCTTCGTCTTTTTATTGAGTAGCGTTCCATGAGGTTAAACTAGGCATCGCTTTCATCTGGTAATTTTTGTGATTTTTATAAGTTTATTGGAGGACATTTTAGCTGAGTGAATTACCTACATTTTTGTATACATTTTCATATTTTATGAAATTTTAGGCAAACTAAATAAAATTTATTACTAATTTATATATCAACAAATGTTGCTTAAATATTGAAGTTTTGTTGATTGGCTTTTTGAGGTAAAGGTTACATACTAAAACCAATCTATGTCAAACAGAGTAGTTAGTTTTCATTGAATAATGAGTCTTTATTGGCTCCATCATATAGCTAATTTTTAGGGCAAGGATATGAGCATTTTAGAATTGGTGCAGGCATTGACATTTTTGCATAAGTATACTTTTAATTATTTATTCTGGAAGTATTCATAGAAGGATATTTTTATGTGGTTTGCTGAGAACCTGTATAATCAACTAGTTTTATCGTTAAAGGTTGCTTATACTAAATGCTTTTTAACTATTACAAATGAATTCTTTTCTTCAAAATAAGGTTTAAAAGTTTCGATTTACATCAACAAAGTGTATTTGCTTTGTAGAGGATTGTTATGTCTCAAAATAGAAACAATAAGGGTAAAAAAGTCATGTCTGATGAGAATACAACCAATATTAATAATAGTAAACCTCAAAAGCGGCTAATAATTGTCACAGGTGATAAAGGTGGCGTGGGAAAAAGCACCTTTGCACGAGCGCTATTTCAACTTTATATTAATAAAAATTTACCCTGTGTTACTTATGAAGCTGACTTAAGAAATCCTCAGTTAGAAAGATATTTCAAAAAAGACTACCGACCTATAATCCGTTACATTGATATTTTCCATAGAGGTGGTGCTGACGATTTATTAATTAATTTAGATGAGAGTGATTGTCCTATTACGCTATTAGACTTACCAGCACAATCTGGAGGTTTCTTTGAAAGTTATGTCAAAGAGCTTTCATTTTTTGAAGTGCTTAAAACCGATATTAATTGCCAAGTTACGATGGTTTCAGTGATTAGTAGGGTTCTTGATTCCATAAATGTTTTAGAAAAACTGCGTGAACTTTGTAAAGATCAAGTAGATTATATTGTCGTCAAGAACTTATTTCATGGTGAAGAAGAAAAGTTTGAGCGATATAATGACGCTTTTCTACGTCAAAATATGCTTGCAGAAGGTCTAGTAGAACTTGTGATGCCAGATTTATTCTACAAATCCTACGACTTTATTGACCGCCATGCTCTGACATTTAATGAAGGTCAGACTCATAAAGGAACAAATATTGTGATTAAGTCGAGAATTAAATCTTGGCTTGCTGAGTTTGAAGCGCAAATCAAGCCAGCATTTAATTTATTTGGTTTTGATATACAACCAGATGATTGTTACTATCCAGCAGTTGTTGAAAAGTCTAAAGAGCTTAGAGAAAATGAAGAAAAAGAAAAAGCTAAAAATCAAGATTCAAATTTACAATCTGAAAATATAGCTGCTTAATTTAGTAGTTTGCTTAGTTTATTATGTTTAGAAAGCGTTTTGTGATTACATCGGGTGATGCTCGTGTAGGTAAGTCTACAGCTTCTAGGCTATTGCTAGAGTTGTACTTGAAAAATAAACTCAATGTGCGTGTTTTCTACCACGGGCATCGTAATAAGCTATCGATGTATCAAACACAACGCTTTGAGATAAACCATTTGGGATTCTCTAGAGGTGATTCTGATAGGTTATTACTCGACTTAGAAATGTTTCCGAAAATTGAAGTGATTTTGACTGATATGCCAGGTCAAAACCTCCGAGAATTCAAGTTTTTTGAGAGAGATGTTTCACTGATAGAAAATCTTAATTGTCTAGGATATCGTGTTACTTTCTTGCACCCGATATCACACCGTAAAGACTGTGTTGGGCTAAATCCAATGAAGGTAAGGTAGCGCGTAGTATTTATGTTAAAAACGCCGCTATTATTAAAACTTGCCGCCAGCAGAAAAAGTATTCAGGTGGCTGCATAATTGCAGTTGATTAATTTTCTAGGCAACCCAGCCTTTGTATCCCTTATTACTCGTTTTAGCTGTATCTTTTTGACTTTTTTCGTTGGTTTTGACTCTTGCGTGGGTTTCTTGAGTAACTTCTTCCTCGATTTTCATATCTGTAAAGCTGAGGATTCCCAGGCGGATTGCTTCGCGGATAGCGTTTAACCTATCTTTGACTCCTAGCTTGATAAATGAATTATGTAGATATGACCTTACTGTACCTTCTGAAACATACATGACATTGGCAATTTCATTATTTTTCATGCCTCCGGCAGCTAATTGAAGAACTGTGATCTCTTTATTAGAGAAATCACTTAACAAATCTAGTGCATTTCTATCAGGTGTGTCATTTGACCTGAGACTATCAATCAGAATACGATTAATAGTTGGGTCAATCCATGATTCATTATTGTACGCAGCCATTACTGCTTCAACGAATCTTTCTCCTACTTCTTCTCTAACGCTATTTTTAGCGTAGTAGCAGTCTGCGCCATTACTAATTGCTGCGTTAATGGTATCTCTGCTGCTATTTGCAGTCATAACCACAATTCTAATTGATGCGTGTTTGGATTTAATTGTGCTTATTACATCAATGCCATCGATATCCGGTAAATCAATATTTATAATTACGATATCTGGCTTTTCTTTGTCAACAATTTCTATTCCTTGTTTTCCGTATTTGGCAATGCCACATACTTGGATTGCACCAGTTTCAGATAATATTGTTGCCGCGCCAATCCTAGATATGTTCTCATTTTCAATGATGACAACATTAATAGGTTTCATATTATATGCTTTTTTGGTTTGGTATTGTCCCTGATAATAATACTTATAGCACTTACCTTTTTGAGAATGTTTAATCTTTACAATTACTATAAAATAATTAGCTTATTTAAAATCTTTATATTATTTGTAAAAACTTTACAAAGTAATTGGGTGGTTTATGTAGTTTTCATTAAGCAATCTATTTACTAGATAATTTTATTTATCAGTACTGGTTTTAATAGTTATCAGCGAATTGATAGGGGAATAGATAATTTTTTATGAAGAGCGATAAAATTTTAGGATGGATAGAAAAGATTGTTGTTTGGTCTTTAATGGTGATGCTATGTTTGGTCGGGTTAGGCAGATTGCCTGTTAACCCGACGAGTTTGTTTGACTTTACAGCGTCCTTTTACTATTTTGCTGTTGCAGTTGTTATTTGTCCTAAGACTCCCCTGAGTTTTAATAAAAAGCTGATTTTTGGATTTATAGCTTTTATGTATGGTGTGTGGTTTGGGTTGATTTAATCTAGCTCTTTAGCAGAATCCTGGTTTTTGAATTTTTGTTGACTCTGTTCGCGGCGTGCTTGTTGCTCATTGAACAGAGTCTTGAAACGTTCAAATTCCTCTTTGGTGACATTATTAATGGTGATAGAGTACTCTTCTGAATTATTGTCATGAGATGCCAAGAGTACTTCTCGACTTTGTTCAGAATCAGGCAAATTTCTATCAAGGCTAAGAGTTTGTGAATCTTCTTCTAATTTTAGACTTGCAGTATATTCTTCACTTTTATAAATGATACCTTGTGTTTCTTTATCTGATTTTCCAAATATATCTAAGCGGTCTAAAATTACAGGAATAACAAACTGTCTAATTTGAGAATCGGCGGTAAGAGATTGTACTCTATCTTCTGGACTCTCTTCTACTAGGTTTCCATTATTGTCGTCATTTTTATTTGTGGGGTTTTTTAGAACCTTTTGTTCAATTGTCGTTCCTGTGAACTGGCTTGCTTCGGCTTGTGAAGATGACTCTTGATTAACTTGATTAACAAAAGTGATAGGTTCAAGTTCTGTAGAGTTTACTTTTACTTCATCTTGCACTACTTCACTGATTCTGTTAATTTCCGAATTTAACCGTAGCACAGCCTCTTTTGTTTCCTCAGCAGTTGGAGGCTTTTTTGTAGATTCTTCAAATTTATCATCAGGGATGTTAAGCTGTTTGATCAATTCTCTGAGGAGACTGGCTTGCATCGCTGGAGTTAAACCTTCTACTGGAAGTTCGATTAGTTCTTTCATACTAAAATTACCTCTCCACTAAATCTTTTTTGACATCTTTGAGAGCATTATTGATACGGAAATTCATGAGTTTAAAATCTTGTAATGTTTCATCACTGATGTTACTTGCTTGGGTTTTCCCTTCTTTAACATATAATAATATGTTGTCATTTTTATCTTTAACTAAGTAAATTTTGTCTTGGGCTTTTGTAGCAATTTGGTATTTTTCTGTTTGTACTGACATAATGCCATTGATATCTTCCTGTCCAATAATTTTAACTAACCTTTGGGCAAGACTGGTCATTTCATTAATTTTTTCTAGCTCCTTAATATCTTGTTCCATCGCCTTAAAAGTGTTCTCAAGGCTGATATTTTCTTTGATGTATAAATCAGTTACCTCCTGAATTCTATTGAGATATGTTTCTGATTTACCGAGCTTTTCAGCTGCTACATACCAGTCTTGCAGATTTTGCACTGTATTAGCTTTTATCCGCAGGGTAATGCTATCCATCGCTCCAACCTGCTGCATTCTGGGTTGAGAAGGTGATGCGAGTGCTTGGTCAATATTTGGTTGTTGGCTTTGTTGTGGAGGGAAAATGCTCTTGTCTTTAGCAAGAAATGGGTTATGTGATACTTGTGTATTGGAAGAAATAGTGTTGGTACTAATTTTGGTATTTTCTACAGAATTAAATACAGCGTATCCTTGGGAAGTTTGTTCTAGCTTGTACCCTTTTTCTTGAAGATAATTTTGAACTAATTGATCAGTTCCTTGTGCGTTTCCGACTATGAAAGAGCTTTTCGCTTCTATTGCCTTATACCGACTTGAGCGAACTGTCCGTTGGGGTTTCCCCCGTTGTAGCAACTGCCGTACAGTTTTCCAGCCACTCAGTTCCTCCGCGTTTGGCGATCGCCTCAGTTAGCCGGGGGTGTTGTTCCAGTTTAGCCTGAAGCACTTCTACCATTAACTTGTATTCATCAGCTGATGGATACAACTGCTTTTGGTGGTTAAATGCGTGTTCGGCGGATGCGTATGCTACTCCTTCAGGTTTTTGGACATGGGTTTCTACTCCATACTGCCCAGCAGGGGCTTCTGGATTATTATTGACTGAAACTTGGTAATCGTTTTGCAGCTTGCCTTGTTCTTTTGCGAGTGCAGTGGCAAGGCTGAGTGCTACTCCAAGTCCATCTTTGGAGTCGGGACTGATATTTACTAGAGTTGCAGGTTGTTTTTGGATGGCTGGGAACGAAACAATTTTGCCATTGACATAATCCCCTAGCGGCTCCATGAATAAGCCATATACCTGACTCTTACTCGCCTGGGTTTGGGTAAGTTCTTTCAGTGAATGCTTTTCCCATTTCGCCCAGGCTTGTTGGTAACTTGGATCTCGAATCATTTCGGGGGTAATTTTGTACTGCTTACCCACCCGGAAAGCAACTTGCTCGCCGTTTTTACCTTGGGCGATCGCAATATCTCCCTCTTTGACACCATAAGTTTTTTGGTAATCTACACCTCTAGTGGTGTGTATCCTACCGTATCCGCGCATGGCATCAATGGTTGTATCGACTGGTACTTTGGAAGGTTCGCCGTGCAGATGTAGCGAATAAACCATTGGTACTGGTTTTCCAGATATAGTCGGGTTGTCTGGAATCTGAGGGTTAGCAGCGCGTGCCGCAGTGGAATTCCCGATGGCGATAATTTCTTCTACAGTTGTTTGGTTTGAAGAGTGTGAGGCAGTATTTTGAGTGACTTCTCTGAGGCTTGTATAGCTACGTTCTACTTTAATTTCTCCCCCAGGTGTCCACTCGTTAGTTTTGATGGTAAGGTCGCTGTTGCTTTGGACTATCGCACGAGGAGGTTGGTTTGAGGCGAGTAAGTTTTCAAATTTTTGGCGAACGCTGTTTTCTCTGCCCAGGTCATTTTTAATTGACCAGATGTTGATAGACCATCTGCCAGCCTCAGTATTGAGTGCAGCGTGTTCATTCTTGCAATTAAAGCGGGTTACAGTACCCGACTCAAGTTTAAA
This sequence comes from uncultured Acetobacteraceae bacterium, assembly GCA_964658545.1. Lineage (GTDB taxonomy): Bacteria > Cyanobacteriota > Cyanobacteriia > Cyanobacteriales > Nostocaceae > Nostoc. The sequence continues at coordinate 7,424 of CAZZZY010000146.1, forward strand.
TTCTTGGTATGGTGCGTCCTGATTCTCCTCCCTAGTCCATGCCATTCGTTCCTTAGCAGCGCGATATCCCCAATCAGAATTTCCGATATTAATGCTGCGGGCTTCCGTTGCGGCGTAGGAGTCATCGCGGTGGTAGTTGATGCCAGCGCCGGGGTTTTCGGAGTAAGTGACCAGCACAATGTCAGCATCAGGATATACCTGCTTGACAAGTTCCATTAACTTGTCGTCCTGTACCCCTGGCTTGAAGTCTTTGTCTTTTAAATCCCATTTTGCACCGACCCATGCGACTTGTCTCAGTAGTGCGTAGTTGGATTTATCATTTTGAAGTATAGGTTTGAGGTGGGTTTCAAGATGCGATCGCAATTGTTCTACTTTTTCCTCGCTTACTTTACCCAATATTTCAATAGCTTTAGTTGGATCGGCTTGGCGCGAGTTGGGTAGTAATATTGCTCGGTTCTTAGTTTCTGATTGTGTGCCTGTTAATACTTGTATTTCAACTGCGTTTTTGTAAACCTGTGAAATTCCTGCAACTGTGGCGTTAGTATTTGATTGAGTGTTAGTTGTATTCTTTTCTGGTACAGCTTTTGCTGGAATAATTGGTACTGGAGAATCTTCTTGATTCAGTTCTCTAGGACGGTTAGGTAGTGCTTGTAGAGCTTTTTTGTACTCACTATCTTCTGGAATTTGGTTTAATTCTAAACGACTACCTTCAGTCGCAACTTTTTGATTTAACTCTGCACTAAGCTGTTCATAGCGGTCAAATCCCTCAACTTCACCGATATTAATCGGTTCTCCAAGTAAATTATTTAATTCTTCGTTTATTTCTTCGAGAATTTCATTTTTATTAAAAATAAATGTAGCTGTGTTACTCTCAATAAAATAATGATTTTCAGTAGATTTTGATTCTAGCCAAGTAGCTACAGCGATCGCGTCTTGTGCGGGAACAACTAATCCGAGAGCTTCTTTAGCTTCTACCTGCGATCCATCTGGGGAACTATATTGTTGGTTTGGGTTATAAAAATATACAGTTTGTTCTGGAACGACTGGAGTGGGTTGTGACGGTGTATTTGCGCTCTTGATATTACCACCAGCCCGGTCAATAAAGGTTTGTTTTAATTCTTGACTGATGGTACTTTCATCAAGTATGAATACAGTCATACCTTTTTTGGCTTCTAACCTAGCTTGTGATATGGCAAGCTGTTCGTATGATACTCCTACTTTTTCTAGATATTTTTTGGTTTTTTCAGTTATATTTTCATCAACTGCTAATCCTAAAATACCTACTAATTTTTGTTCTTTATCTTGGAATATGATTGTAGGACGTTCGTTAATTTTACCGAGTATTTGGCTGCGTTTTTCTTGCTGTTCGTTTCTGACAGGCTGTTCATTACTGATAAGCTGACTGCGCTTAACCCATTTGTCGGGATACTCTACTGTTTCTGGATTAATAGTTATTTTACAGGTACTTTCATTACTGGTAATCTTTACAGGGATAGTAGTTCGTTGTTGGTTTAAGCGAATAATACCTGTATCAATTAGTTTTTGTACAGTGCTACTTTCTTTCCTTTGCCACTGTCTTTGTACATTCTCTCTATTTAACTCAGCTTCGAGGCGTTCAGTATGCTGACCAATAATACCGAGTGATTGATCACCAATTTTAGCAATATAAACGTGCTTTTTATCAAATGCTCTAACTAAACTTTCTTGAAATGCTTGGTTGCTAATCTCCTGTTTTTTGTACTTGGGATTAGTAATATTAATTCGTAAAAAATTTCCCTGAGATGTCTCTGCTATTGCATAGGCATTTTGTCCGGTGATGATGGTTTGAATTTTAAGCTGTAACTGTTGCCCATTACCGGGTTTTTCTGCTAGCCAACCTTCAGCAATACCCTCCTTGATTGATTCCTTATCAATGTTGCCTAGTTTCTCAGGTTTATTACTATTTTGAAGATAAATGCTATAGTCTTCACGAATAAGGTCAACTTTTTCGATTGTTAACATTACAGGTTCATTATTAAACCTCTGGGAATTTCCAAACTTATTAACTTCACCTACTTTAAATGTAAGTTCTGGTAGTCCGGGTACTTTGGTTGTAACAGAAGTGGTATATACTTCACCTTTTTCAATGCTGGCAATAGCAACACTACCAATTGGTAATCGGGCGTTACTTTGTTCTATATTTCCAAATGTTTCGTAATTACCTTCCTGATTCTGGAGTTCAATGACACTTTTTCCATCTTCAGCTAGATTAAATCGAATATTTTGAGGTTGGTTTTCATGAAATAATTCACTACTGCGGTCGAACCCAGTGATACTAAACTCGTTAAATCTGAGTGTGTCTAACTGACTAATAATCTCTTCAGGAAAGGCAGCAAAGGCGAAATTAGAAACTTTCTTTTGGTAATCGCTACTTTTATTATTAGTGCTTTCACGAGTAGTTGATACTGCCCAGGTAGCAGCTGCCATTGCTAACTAAAGCTTGAAATTGGGCGATTTCACGCGATTCGAGACGAGCTTTTTCAAAATACTGGTTGGTTTGAGCAATTAGTAATTCAACAGGCGAGTATCCCGTCGGTTGAATTGTATTGTCAATATAGACATCTTTCTTCTTATCCTTAATATAGTTAACTTCCCGGTGGAGAATCCGACTGTTGTTGCGGATAATTTCCATTTCGGGTTTTTTGGCACTTTTGAAGAGGTCAACTGCAATTTGGTTTTGAAATGCTGCCTCGGCAATCATTTCGCGGTATATCTTGATGTTAGTATTCATTGCCATCAGTGCATTGACCTGGTTTAGGGGTTCTTGCCGGACAGTTTTGATAAACTCTTCCATGTAACTGCGATACTTGGTCGGAACCTCCTTCCCTTCAATACCCTTGGATTTTGCCGAGGCTTCTGTTTTAAATAAATCTTCGTAGTGTTTGGCTACCTGCTGTACGTACTCAATTTGGTCTTTTTCACTACCAAAGTTTTTCAGGATAGTAATTTCTGACTCTAACGCCTCTATTGAGCAATACCTTCGCCAAAAAAAGAGTATGAAGAGATAGGGCTGATGTAGTACCTCTTTGCGATCGCAACTTACCCATTAACGCTTGTTGGGTAAAGATACGCAAGCTTTCAATCTGCTCGATTTCGTTTGTTGTTAGTCGAGTTGGTATCTCTTCGTACCAGTTTCCCTGACTATAGCAGGTTTGCATCACAGGAGTATTATCCCCATGACGGTAAACAGTCAGAATATTGCCATCTAAGCTGGCACTCAATTCCCGTCCCTTGATACGGAAATTATTGGTAACAAGCATATAGTCAGTGATTGTAGAAGGCAGATGTTGGAGGTTAGAAGGGGAGCAATGCGATTTTGTGAGCTGACTCCAAAGGTCGTGCGATCGCTAAACTTTTTTATCAGTACAAATAAATATTAGTTACATGTCAATTAGTATTAATACTAAAAAATAAAATAGTTGATGAAGAACGTCCATAACA
>CAZZZY010000147.1:0-10806 GCA_964658545.1 uncultured Acetobacteraceae bacterium
TTTTCATACTGAGGTAGCGCAGCTTGACTATTTGTACTAGTATAGTGTCCAATAATTCCTATAATATTTTGGTTTTCAGTTAGCTCTCCAGCAACTTTTGCAGCTTGATTTTTATCGCTGCCATCATTGGCAATTACTATACTTAACAATCGTTTATTCTCTCCACGCAATTGGTTAAAACTATATTGCGCCTGTGCAACTCCTCGCAATAGTTCTAGAGAAATCTTTGCTTCTCTATTAGTATCTGGTAAAGCAACTGCTAGAGTTAGCGGGTTTCCTTTTTGACCCGCTAAAGCATTGTTGTAATATATTTGTAACTCTGGGTCTGTAGGAAAGGCTTGTATGGCTTTTTTAAAGGAATCAATAGCTTCTAGATAACGCTTTTCTTTGAAAGCTTCAAAACCCCGATCCCGATTTAAATTGTTATTTTGTGCAAATAGAGTACGCCCGCCTTCGCTCAAGAATGCTGATCCTGGTTGTTGCCGTTCTGGTTGTATTGTTATTGACGGTTTCGGGTCTGGATTCTTGTTAGTAGACGGATATTTTTCTATTACTTTCCAGGATAACCACCCAAGTACTGAAATTAGTAGTACTCGAACAAGGGAGAAAACAAGGCGCTGCTGCCTTCGTGTTGCTAATTCTTGGCTAGCATATAAAAATTGATAATCTTCAACAAGCAACTGTTTATGTTCTGCCCATGCTTGGGCTTGTCGTAATTTCTGACCCTGCAAAAGATGCGATTTATTCTGACGGTTAGACTCTAGCCATGCTGTTAATTCATTTGCATAAGGTCGCAAATTCGCTAACGCCTGATTAACCCAGTTGTTGTCAAAAACAAACTCATAAATGCGGTTATAAACTCTCAAATTGCCATTTTGCTTAACTACCAATCCTGACAGGCGCAATTCTATTTGCCCCGGACTGTTATCTTCTTCAATTTCTCCTTTTCGTAAAATTTTCTCATATAATTCAAGCAACAGATCCGCAGGCTGCTTGTTGCTGAAAATCCGATCGCGTATTGTCCTCAAATGCTCTGGATCATCCTGAGATTGCCAATTTTCGATAATCCGCGATCGCACTAATTCCTCTACAGATAATTGTTGATCATCATCTAAAATAAATTGACAAAGCTTTTGGGTAAGAAATGGTTGCCCACCAGTCCATTCCAAAACTTCTTGTAGCTTTGCTTGGGGATTACTGACTTTACCTACTAATCCCGTAGCTAAAGGCTCGGCTTCATCTAGATCAAAACCTTTGAGTTCAATAGGTTGACCAATATTAAAAGGTGTACGCTGTTTATCTTGAATCAAATCAGAGGGAGTTGCTACCCCTAAAAGACAAAATGTGAGGCGTTTATATTCTGGATTATTAGCACGTTGATTATAGCAGGCTCGAATCAAAGCGAAAAAATCCTCAGTCGAAAAATTTAGACTGAGAACGCTATCAATTTCATCTACAAAAATGACAATTTTTTTAGGAATAGATGTTAGCATCTCCTTTTCAATAAACTTGCCTAATCGCTGCAATGAAGGCAGTAATCTTTGCGTTCTCCACCAGCTTTCTAAATTAAAATTATTATCTAGTTTTAAACTCTTAACCAGACTGTCAATCACACCTGCATACCATTGATCAGGGGTGACATCGTGAGTACCGATTGCAGTAATATCAATCTCAGCACAAGCAATTCCTTCTTCCTGCAACCTTTGCATGGTTCTTGCCCGCAAACTCGATTTACCCATCTGCCGCGAGTTCAGGACATAACAGAATTCCCCCGCCTTCAACTTTTTGTATAAGTCGTTATCTGCCTGCCGGGTGACGTAAGTAGGGGAATCAGGAGGTAAAGTACCCCCAACTTGATATTCATAGTTTGGGTTAGGCGCTGGATTCATGAATTATGTCCAATGCAGTTGCACACTAATCATTCTCCGGCTTTCCTCTCTGGTTGCAAAGAGGAACTGGGGAAATCTCTGGGGAATATTGAAATCATCATTACACACCTAAGCGATCGCAAAAATAGAGGCGATACAAATCACATAAGGGCAGAACATCATTGCCTTTGTATTTTACAAGTCTCATATTACGTAACTTAGATGCTTTCTCAGCGTCTATTCTAACTGGGCTATTGATAGTAACTACTTGCCTTATGGCTTGCTTTAGTTCTGGATTATCTTGCAAGATTGACCAATAACCAAGCAGATGGTCGCCGTATAAGCCTTCTTGGGTGGGAGCAATTTTCAATAGTTCTTTCAACGTCAGTTCGCGTCGCATAATTTTATACAGTGCCTCTTTCACTAGCCAAGGATGCCCACCCACCATCGCCATTAGTTGGGCGACTTGCTGTTTATTCCACTGGAGTTTGAGGTGTTGTGCCAGGTTATGTACCTGTGTTTGATTTAACTCTAGTATCTCAATGGGTTTTCCCACATTGAAGGGCGACTTATTATAAACTATGGGAATGAAATCTTCTTTGGAATAGGCAATCACCAACCGCAGCTTTTGCCAAATAGGTTTAGCCTTGGCCTTCTCATACCAAGCTCGCAACAAGGGAAGAAAGTCACAAGCGATCGCTGGATATTGAAAAATCACATCGACATTATCCAATCCCAAAACGAGGGGACTATTAATTGCTGGTAAGAGATATCTTTCAAAGTAGTTGGTGCAATTCATGTTGTTACTCAGTACACCTCCCCAGTTTTCAACTAGGTTATCCGGTAGATTCAATTCTTCAGCTATGCTGCCACAAAACCACTGCAAGAAGAGTTTCAGAGTATTAAATACTTCTGTTTCTGGCTCCTGAAAGTCCACTCGCACTGCTTGATAGCCTTGCTGAGTCCCATAATCCAAAATCTGGTTTATCAAGTAGGTTTTGCCCCATTGCAAGGGAGCCTTCACCCGAATTAATGCCCCTGGCTTATCAACTTCCTTGTAACAATCAGCATAAAAAGCTTGATCAAAAAACGGAAATTCCAGTTCTGGGGATGGTTCTGGATCCAGCAAACTTGACAATTCAGCCCAATTTTCTTGAACTGTAGTTAATGGTACAGCTAATCCTCCTTGGGTATTGTCGTAAGCGGCGATCATCCCAACTACTGCTTGCAATTGAATATCAAACACAGGGGAACCACTATAGCCACCGATGATTTGTTGCGAGTCTGCCATTACCCGCAACCGTAACATTAATAAGTTACTAAAACCTAAATGACGGTTAGCATCTGTGATATTGCCCTCAATTGTCCCTCCTTCTGGGAAGTCCAAACGCCCATAGCCAATAGACCGAAATTCATTCCCTGGCTCAAAGGTTAGCGATAGAGCTACAGCATTGCCTTGATAACCGGATAATTGCAAAATAGCGAAATCATCACGGGTGCGATCGCCTAAATAAACCAACTCAACCCCTTGCCCATTGACTCGCACTTTTTCCCAACCCCCTGCTGACTCAACCACATGGGCGCAGGTGAGTAAATGTCCATTGGGTGAGATAAAAAAGCCCGTGCCTTGGATGTAACCTTCTGGGGTAGCGATCGCAACGGTACAAGCTTTAACTAAATCCCAACTCATGACAATTTATTACTTGTTTTCTTCTTGTGCCAGTTTCCAAGTTATTTTCACCTTCAGTGATGCCTGTCCAGTGGATTCGACTACATAAACCGAACCTCTGGCAGTAAAATTCAACCCAAACTCAACTTCTCCACTCACCGGTTGCGATTCTTGCTGCAAGGTACGAAATGCTGTGGTAATTGGACGACACCCGCGAACAATCAAATCTTTAACGGCATCGAAGCTAGCCTCTACTTTTTCTATAGGTAAATCACCTGTAGGTGATGATACACGACCTACTGATGCATCTGGTAGCTCAACTGCTACCAAAATCGTGCTGCCATCCTCTGTATTGAGTTCTAGAAGTTTACGAGCCATAATTTAATTAGCTAGTGGCTATATCTAAAAAAGTAAGTAAAGTTGCTTTGTAAGTGAATTTGTATAAATTTATAGATAAACAATTTTTTTAATAAAGTATATCTCCGGGTAATTTATAAGAGAACTATACCAATAAATCAGCTAGTCTTACAAAAAGTTACTTTGCTCTCATACCTTGCGTCTATATAACTCATATTTTATTTGTGAAAATATACGTAGGGTGTGTTAGCGACAGCGTAACGCACCAAACCCTTAAGAATGGTGCGTTACGCGAAACGCTAACGCACCCTACAAATACCTAATTTTGTTCAATAATCAAATCGGATTCCTATATATGACTTCACAATCTTCTCGTTCTGGCAAAATTCTGGTTGTTGATGACTCTCCTGATAACGTGTTTTTGATCAAAACTATTTTGGAGGAAGAAGGTTACACGGTTAGCACAGCAGAAAATGGTATTTCGGCTTTAGCAGAATTGAAAGCTTCTCTTTGTGACTTGGTTCTGCTGGATTTGATGATGCCAGATATGGATGGGTATGAAGTCACCAAGCACATTCGCAAAGAGATGAAATTGCCGCAATATATCCCCATATTGCTGATTACTGCCCACGATGCGCCCAATGTCGCCCACGGATTAGATTTGGGTGCTGATGATTTTATCCGCAAACCTGTAACAGTAGATGAATTGCTAGCACGAGTGCGATCGCTCCTGCGTTTGAAGCATAGTATGGATGAACGTGATGAAATTGCCCGCCAGCGAGAAGATTTTGTCTCTCGTCTCACCCACGATTTACGCACTCCCTTAGTGGCGGCCGATCGGATGTTGATGCTATTTCAACAAGGAGCGTTGGGAGCATTATCACCGCAAATGCAGGAAGTAATCGCCATCATGACCCGTAGTAATCTCAACCTGCTGACTATGGTCAACACCTTATTAGAAGTTTATCGCTTTGAAGCTGGTCGCAAAAGTTTGGCATTTCAACCAGTTAATCTAGGACGTTTGCTAGAGGAAGTGACTGGAGAATTAGCACCTCTAGCTCAAGATAAAACACTGTCCCTAAATTTAGATTTTATTGAAGAGTCAAACACAGTGATGGGCGATCGCTTAGAATTGCATCGTCTATTTACAAATCTGATTGGCAATGCGATCAAATTTACCGACTCTGGATCTATTACTATTCGTGTCACTTCTCAACGCCAGTTCGACAAAAATAGTCCATTTCAGTTCACTCAAAAATCCAATTCCGTTAAATATATTAGCATTGAAATAGCGGATACTGGCCCAGGTATTCCCACTGAAGAACAAGCCACCATATTTGAACGATTTCGTCAAGGTAGCCACAAAAGTTCTGGTAGTGGCTTAGGACTCTACCTTGCTCGCCGAATTGTTGAGGCACATCAAGGCATTATTTTGCTGAATTCTCAGTTGGGTAAAGGTAGTGCATTTATTGTCCTTCTACCCGCCACAATATGAGAGAATTAGCAATTATAATTTATGAATTACGGAGTATTTTATCCTGATATTTCATAAATTATAACTTTACTAATATCTCCCAATAATTTCAAGTAAATATTCCAATGATAAAGTCAAACACTCAAAAATGCTGAGATATCAGCGCTACATTAAAACATCCTTTTTTAGAGTACAAAACAATGATGACCACTGAATTATCTAACGTTGGCAATATTATCCAGAATCAGCGAAAGTTTTTTGAAACGGGTAAAACTAAAGATATTACTTTTCGCATTGAGCAACTTAAAAATCTTAAGCAAGTAATAATTGAGCATGAGCAAGCAATTGTCGAGGCATTAAAAGCGGATTTCCATAAACCAGAATTGGAGACTTACCTGACAGAAATAGGCGTAGTTAAAGAGATTGATTATGCTATAAAACATATCAATACCTGGACTAAGCCCAAAAAAGCAGCCGTTTCATTAGATTTTTTTTCTTACTCAGCAAAAATTTATCCAGAACCGTTGGGGGTTGTTTTAATTATCGGCCCTTGGAACTATCCATTCAATTTAATTATCTCACCGTTAATAGGTGCGATCGCAGCCGGGAATTGTGCAATTATCAAACCTTCAGAAATTGCCTCTCATACCTCTGGTATCATTGCTAAGATTATTGCCCAACATTTTGATCCTGCTTATATTGCAGTGGTTCAAGGAGGCGTGGAAGCAAGTCAAAAACTACTTGCAGAAAAGTTTGACCATATCTTTTTTACTGGTGGCACAGCCGTCGGTAAAATTATTATGGCAGCAGCCGCAAAATATCTCACACCAGTTACTTTAGAATTGGGTGGTAAAAGTCCTTGTATCGTAGATACTGATATTAATATTGAACATACTGTCAGGCGAATTACTTGGGGAAAATTTATTAATGCTGGACAAACTTGTATCGCCCCTGACTATCTTTTAGTTAATAAAAAAATCAAAAAAGATTTAATAGATGGGCTGAAAAAATGCCTAAAAGAATTTTATGGCGATAATTCTGTAAGCAGTCCTGATTATGCCAGGATTATCAGTCAAAAACACTTTGAGAGATTGGTTAACTTTCTCAAAGATGGGGAAGTTATCATTGGTGGAGAAAGTCAACCTTCAGAGCGTTATATTGCTCCCACAGTGATTGATAATGTCTCTTTAGAAGATTCTGTAATGCAGGAAGAAATTTTTGGCCCCATTCTACCCATTATTGGATATACTGACATTACCGAAGCGATCGCTTTGATTAACTCTAGACCCAAACCCCTGGCGTTATACTTGTTTTCTCAAAGCAAAAACCTACAAAAGCGAGTTTTGCAGGAAACTTCCTCTGGTGGAGTCTGTATAAATGACACAGTGATGCAAGTTGGTGTCTCGTCTTTACCATTTGGTGGGGTAGGAGATAGCGGTATCGGCAACTATCACGGCAAAGCTAGTTTTGATACTTTTTCCCATAACAAAAGTGTATTGCAAAACTCCTTCTGGCTAGATTTAAAATGGCGATACGCTCCTTATGAGGGCAAATTGCCATTCATAAAGAAACTTCTAGGTTAAGAGTCACCTGGATTCAATGAACCTCTCCCTGTCTTAAACAAAAATTAAATTCTTCCCTCTCCGACTCGGAGAGGGACGGTTTTACTAGATAAAACCAGGGAGAGGTCTTTCAATTCAGCTAATTCGCCGGACAGAAATAAAAACCCACAACTCTTAACCCTACAAATTTTAGATTTTGAATTGCAGAAAGAATCTAAAATCCAAACTTGAACTGACTCCTAACTCTTAAACCCCAAAAGCATTACTGTAACGCTCCTCAGCCCAAGGTTCGCCACGGCGATGGTAGCCATTGCGCTCCCAAAAACCAAGTTCTTCACCAGCCAAAAACTCTAAACCATTAATCCACTTAGCACTTTTCCAAGCGTAGAGGTGGGGTACAACTAGCCGCATGGGGCCACCGTGTTCAGATGGAAGGTCTTCACCAAAGACTTTAAAGGCAAAGAAGTTCTCTTCCCGCATAAAATCTTCTACAGAAATATTGGTAGTGTAGTCGCCATAGCAATGTTCCATAATGTGGGCTAATTTGGGGTCTAGCTCAATCAGACCCATGAAATCTGTAACTTTAATACCAGTCCATTTGACATCCAGCTTAGACCAGCGCGTTACACAGTGGAAGTCTGCCGTGAATTCGTGTTGAGGTAGAGCCATAAAGTCTGACCAACTAAAAGTAGCAGGTTTTGCCAAACCCCAAACTCGAAACTCCCATTCCTCAATGCTGACTTGGGGAGTTGCACCGTAAGTTAATACGGGGAAACCTTTAGCTAAGTGTTGACCAGGAGGGACACGTTCTCCCTCTTCTTTCCCTGGTTTGTGAAAAAAATTTCCTAGCATAGTTGCAGAAAAATAAGTTTTCTCAAGGTGTTTACAAGCTTTTTTGCTCAGTTGCCAACACTACCAGATGTTTTATTTATGATTCAAAATGCAATCAGGAAAGCTAATAAAAAGCGTTTATCCAGTAGTGGTAAGAAGATTGGTGCTGTTTATGCTTTTCCTGACTGGGTAATTATGATTCTTCTTCCTCTTCTTCAGCAGTTGGATACACAAATGTAGAACGTCCAGTCAAAATTGACTTACCCAGAGAGAGAGCTTTCTGAGCTTCGACGACGGCTTTGTGCCTCCAGGTAGCTCGACGTTTATCTCGTTTTGATTTGGAAGTTTTCTTCTTAGGAACAGCCATGTCAGCAGATATCGTGATTCTTGACAACCTTCTTATTCTAGGCCATCCACTGACGCGAAGAACAACAGGTAAATTGAATTGATCGGTTGAGACTGAAGTAGGACACGGGGACAGAGGGAATTCTTTGGGTCTTCCACTCTTTGCGTCTTCGTGTCTAGCTCAACCCGTCATTATTTGCTTGGCAAACTGCTAGCTGCTGGAACTAGATTAGAGCTATTTTCAAACAAAAGTAGCGATCGCGCCGTTTTGAAGTAAGTGGCCCAATTTTGAGCATCGGGACGTGATCGCCATTGGGGACGACTAACATCTAATGCCAGAACTGGTGCGATCGCTCCATCATTTTGTACGGACACAATTATTGAAACATCTGTTACTAAGATATCTTGATCGAAGCTCCTCTGGGCAGATGCTCTAGCGGCTGCTTCCGCCCTCCTGAGAACGGTTTCATAGTTTTCTCCCGGCAAGCGGTCAATAGCGAGATCAACTCTAGCGGTGTAAGCTCGCACAACCTGGGGCGCGATCGCTTCAGTCAAAAACCACGCCGGAACAGTAGATATGAGCAAAACTAATAAAGGAACTATCCGGATTCTTCTGGCAATTTGGCTAATAACTGAAAAGGGAGTGATCGATGATGGTAGGTGAGCAGAAATCTGGCTCATGACCTTCTATCTCCTTAATGATGATCTGTTATTGAAATTAGGTGAAAGGTATTTCCCGACTAACTAACGTAATAAAAATTACATTCTAACTGAAGATTCAATCAGAATCACCTAGACTAATAAGACATAGGTTAGCTTTGTTTTTTTGGCAAAGCCAACCGCAATTTTAAGACCAGCAAACAATAACTGACAAAGAGCGGGATGGCAAATTACTGGGCGATCGCGATTGGCATCAATCAATATCAGTTATTTCAACCTTTAAGTTGTGCCCAAGCCGATGCTGAGGCACTAGAGGATTTTTTGGTGACAGAGGCAGGTTTTCTCCCCAAACACTGCCTACTCATGACGGATACTTCGCCGCCAATTGGAGATAGATCAACTTATCCGACCAAAGATAATATTTTGCTGCTGCTTGAGTATTTGGCAGCGACAAATTGGCAACCAGAAGATTATCTGTGGTTATTTTTTAGCGGTTATGGGGTCAACTACAAGGGCAAAGATTACTTAATGCCAGTAGAGGGCAACCCCGAACTCGTGCAAGAGACTGGCATAGAATTGCGATCGCTAATGCAAAGTCTACAACTTGCTGACTTGAATGTATTGCTACTACTCGATATCAACCGTGCCTTTGGCACTCAAGCGGATGCTCCTGTTGGTGAAGAAACAATAGAACTAGCCCAAGAACTACAACTTGCGACAATTCTTTCTTGCCAACCAGAGCAATTTTCCCATGAAAGTAATGAATTAGGTCACGGATTCTTTACAGCAGCTTTGTTAGAAGCTTTGCGTTCTGGTAATGGCAGCAACTTGGCAGATTTAGAAAGCTACCTAAGTCTGCTTATGCCAAAATTATGTCACCACCACTGGCGGCCTGTCCAAAACCCTGCCACGATCATCCCATCTAGAGCGCAGGTAATCTTGCCACAATTGGCAATGGAAAGTGAGTTTGAAGCAAATTCGGTGATTTATCCGGAAGAATCTTTTGCTGTTGCCCTTGCAGCTCCTCCCCTAGATGATTATCCTAGAACTTCACCAGAACGGGGCAGACGGGGAGAAGCCACTGTGAACTCCTCTCAACAGGCAAAGGCTCACAAGGTCGAGAAGCCCAAAGGTCAACCAGTCCAGGAGCCAGCTACTAGCTTAGTTTCCCAGCCAATGGCGGAAACTTCTTTAGGAGTGAATGCGAAGGGAAGATTTATCCCCAATTCCTCCAAAGGTTACGTCTCTCGATTGCCATCGAATCAACCAAACATCCCTTTTTGGAAACAGTTTATCTTGTGGGGCGGAGGCAGCTTGCTAGTAGCAGGTTTAATCGCCGTAGTTTTTCTCCGTAATCAAGAAACTTTTAGAATTAAGCAAATATCAAGGACGTTACCCAATGCTACTGCTAGCGATCGCCAAGTTATCGAGAATTTACCAAGCGATCGCACTCCAATAGCTAGAATCAACAACCAATCTAGCGCCCAAATCACCTCTAATTCCGAGTCTAAAAAGCGGAATCAAGCAGTATTAGACTTGGCGAAAATGTCGCTCAGACAAACTCAGGCTAGCGATTTGAGCTTGGCGATCGCTACAGCCCAGAAAATTAAACCCAGTGAACCACTGTATGAACAAGCTCAGGAGAATATTAAGATTTGGAGTCGAATGATTTTAGATTTAGCAGAGAGTCGTGCTAAACAAAGACAGTATGCTGGTGCTATTGCTGCCGCTCGATTAATTACCAAAGAAGAGCCGCTTTATGCCAAAACACAAGCAGCAATCAACCTGTGGCGGCTAGAGGGCAAGCAGTATGTGAGTAACCAAACTCTTTTAGATGCAGCTAATGCCTTAATTAAGTCTGGACAGGCATCTACCTACAATCGGGCGATAGAAGTTGCCAAGAAAGTACCGGCAGGTCAACCAGGCTTTGATATTGCCCAAAAATCGATCAATAAATGGAGTGAGAAAATTTTAGACCTGGCCAAGCGTCGCGCCGCCGAAGGAGACGCCGGGCATCAGGTTCAGCAGGGTTTCGTAGTT
>CAZZZY010000148.1:0-5537 GCA_964658545.1 uncultured Acetobacteraceae bacterium
TGCGAATTGCGTTAGCGTAGCGGTAGCGAGTCCGCGAGCGTCATTGCGAATTTGTTTAACGGGCGGCAAAAAATTTAACACTCAGAGCGCGACTAAGTTTAACCTAAAAGCATACTTGTCTGTAATATATAGCTCCCTGTCTGAATAAAGTTAGCCCTATGTCATCTCCACAAATTTTACTGATTCGCCGCGCTCGCATAATCCTACCCAATGGTGAACTGATGGTTGGGGACGTATTGACGCGCGATCGCCAAATAGTCGAAGTTGCGCCAGAAATTTCCCAAACGATACTAGCCACTGAAATTGACGCAGAAGGCTTAACTTTGTTGCCAGGGGTTATTGATCCGCAGGTGCATTTCCGGGAACCGGGACTAGAACACAAGGAAGATTTATTCACCGCCAGTTGTGCCTGCGCTAAAGGCGGAGTCACTTCCTTTTTAGAAATGCCCAATACGCGCCCCCTGACAACGACACAACAGGCTTTAGACGACAAGCTAGACCGGGCCTCACAAAAGTGCTTGGTTAATTATGGCTTTTTTATTGGGGCAACAGCAGAGAATCTGCCAGATTTGCTTTTGGCAAAGCCAACACCAGGAATTAAGATTTTTATGGGGTCGATGCATGGTCAGTTGTTGGTTGATGGCGAAACAGCCCTCTCTGCGATATTTGCCAAAGGCGATCGCTTGATTGCCGTTCACGCCGAAGACCAAACTAGAATCAACCAACGCCGCCAAGAATTTGCCAACATCCACGATCCAGCCGTTCACTCGCAAATTCAAGATAATCAAGCGGCAATGCTTGCAACCCAACTGGCATTAAAACTTTCTCAAAAATATCAACGTCGTCTACATATTCTGCATTTGTCAACAGCCGAAGAAGCGGATTTGCTGCGTCAGGAGAAACCTAGTTGGGTAACAGCTGAAGTTACACCACAGCATTTGTTGTTGAATACCAGTGCTTATGAGAAGATTGGTACCTTAGCACAGATGAATCCACCTTTGCGATCGCCTCACGATAACGAAGTCCTCTGGCAAGCTTTGCGCGATGGCGTGATTGATTTCATCGCTACAGATCACGCGCCGCACACCTTAGAAGAAAAAGCTCAAGAATACCCCAATAGTCCTTCGGGGATGCCTGGGGTGGAAACTTCCCTAGCTTTGATGTTAACTGCGGCAATGGAGGGAAAGTGTACTGTTGCCCAAGTTGTGAACTGGATGTCTAAGAATGTAGCTGTGGCTTATGGTATTCCCAATAAAGGAGCGATCGCACCTGGTTACGATGCCGATTTAGTGCTTGTAGATTTAAACACATACCGTCCAGTCCGGCGCCAGGAACTTTTAACCAAGTGCCATTGGAGTCCCTTTGAAGACTGGAACCTCACCGGCTGGGCTAAAACCACCATTGTCGGTGGTGAAATAGTTTACGATCAAGGCCAGGTAAATACGCAAGTGCGAGGTCAAGCTTTAACTTTCTTGTAGCAAATTATTTATCAAACAGAATTCAGGAGTCAGGAGTCAGAATTCAATTCCAGTACAAAAGTACTCAATGTTGACATCAAGGATTGTGAGGAGTTACAAAGTCTTCTACACTGACTGAAATAGGTTTTAACTCTCAACGGCGGCTCCTCATGATAGTCAACGATTCTGAATACATCAGGCAAGCTGAAGCCACTCGTGTGCGTGTACTTAGCGAAGCACTACCCTATATTCAACAATTCGCCGGTCGCACTGTTGTTGTCAAATATGGCGGCGCAGCCATGAAAGATAGCACACTCAAAGACAAAGTGATCCGCGACATTGTGTTCTTATCCTGCGTTGGCTTGCGTCCAATTGTAGTACACGGTGGTGGCCCAGAAATTAACAGTTGGTTAGATAAACTGGGAATCGAACCACAATTTAAGAATGGTCTACGAGTAACTGATGCTGCCACAATGGATGTGGTGGAAATGGTTTTAGTTGGTCGAGTTAACAAAGAAATTGTCGCGTTAATTAACCAAGCTGGTGGATTGGCTGTAGGACTTTGCGGTAAAGACGGTAATCTATTTACAGCCCGTCCTCAAGGTCAAGAAGGCATCGGTTTTGTGGGGGAAGTCAGCAATGTGAATATCAAGATTTTGGATACTCTCGCTAGCAATGGTTATATTCCAGTAGTATCCAGCGTCGCCGCAGACGAGACTGGGCAAGCTTATAATATTAACGCCGATACTGTAGCTGGAGAAATCGCTGCTGCACTAGGAGCAGAAAAATTAATTTTGCTGACCGATACCAGTGGAATTTTAAAAGATTACAAAGACCCATCTACTTTGATTCCAAAAGTAGATATCCGCCAAGCCCGCGAGTTGATTGCTAATGGTATAGTCAGTGGTGGGATGATTCCTAAAGTCGGTTGTTGCGTGCGATCGCTTGCTCAAGGAGTCCGTGCAGCACATATCATTGATGGTCGCATTCCCCACGCCCTGTTACTAGAAATCTTTACTGACGTTGGGATTGGGACAATGATTCTGGGTTCGCAGTTTACCTCTTGATGCTTATGGGGTATGGGGCGTTAGGCATTGGTTATTTTCAAATTGCCAGCTTTTGAACAGATTCCAAAACTGACTTTTCACGCTATCTGGAAAACCTCTCGCTAAATCTCTCTTCCTAAAAGGAAGAGAGACTTTGAATTTTCCCCCTTCCCGTGTCGGGAAGGGGGTTAGGGGGTTAGGTTAATCGTTAGCTTTTCCACATAATCTGAAAACTCAGATTCCAAAAAGATTGCTGGCATTGGCAAAATAAAAACAGTGCTGATTTTTGTATAAGACGTGAGTGCAGAAAATTTAGAAATTGCTAAAACCCTCTACCAAACTGGGAAACTTGCCTTTGAAAATGGGCAATACCGTGAAGCTGTAGAAAATTTAGAAAAGGCCAGCGCCTTGTTAGCTCGTAATTCTCGACTTGGGGGTGAAGTAGAAATTTGTCTGGTGACAGCTTATGAAGCAGCTGGACGCACGGATGATGCGATCGCTCTTTGCGAAAGACTCAAACGCCATCCCTATCTTGAAACTAGCAAACAAGCGCGACAAATGCTTTACATCTTAAAAGCACCAAAGCTGAAAAGACCCAGTGAATGGATGACCCAAATCCCTGATTTGGGCGCACTACCCGATAATGAACTCAAAATTTCTGTAGCTGCTAAACCTACTAAATCTTCTGTGCAGCAGAAGCCTAAACCTACGGAGCCAGAATTTGTTGACCTCAGTCAGGTCAATACCAGAGATAATCGCTTTATCTGGGTGGCGCTAATTGCCATTGGTTTAACCATCTCGTACTTGGTTTGGTTGAATTTTTCCGGAACCCCTGGCTGATACAATGTTGACTTTTGGGGAGATTTATGGTATTAAATTCTTCAATTTTCGGAAAGATTTTCTTGTGGTTAATTAGACCATTTAGTTTTGTGTTGACAGTGAATGGTCGAAATCGAATGAACCGCGTCTTTCCCATGCGAAATCCTATTCTGTGGCTAGTGCTGTTAACATCTTTGTTACTGACTGGTTGTGTTAAGTATGATGTGGGGCTTAACTTTGATAATTCAAATAGTGGCGAATTAGTACAGCATATTAAGTTGGGAGAGCGGCTAACCAGTTTTAGTGGCGATTCTGTGTCCGAATGGTTGAACAGCATAGAACGCCGCGCTCGTCAACTAGAAGGCAAAACGCAGCGAGTTTCCCAAGAAGAAATCATTGTGACAATTCCTTTTAGTAGTGGTAGGGAATTGCAAGAGAAGTTCAACGAATTTTTTAATTCCCGGACAAATCCAACCTCTGAGTCTGTGCAGAGCGAATCTGACTCAGAACTGCCGAAAATTGAATCAAATGTCCTCTTGGAGCAGAATTATTTTTTACTTTTAGTCCGAAATCGGTTGATTTATGATTTGGATTTGCGATCGCTATCTCTAATTGCCAGTAAAGGCAACGTTCTGGCTAATGCTGGTTCAATTCTCGACTTGGAATTTAGTTTGAAGACTCCTTGGGGAGCCAAAAACATTCAACTAACTGAAACTGCCATTGAGCCAGAAAAAAATGGTAATCAGCTGGTGTGGAAACTCCAACCTGGTCAGCTAAACCATATAGAAGCTGTTTTTTGGCTTCCCAGTCCTCTTGGTATTGGTGCGTTGTTAATTATCCTGTTTGTCTGGGGAGGATTGTACTTGAGATACAATTTCATGCCAGATCCCAGAATTCAGTTTTCTCCCAAAGCCGCAGTGATCCAAGAACAGTAAACTTACTTCTTAAGAAACGCCGTGTGCAACTTTCTCTGAGACCTAACCCCCAACCCCAACCCTTGTAGCGTTGGGGAGCAAGAATCAAAGCCTATCGACCTTTCGGGGAGAGGAATGGAAGCAGGGTTTCAAGAATAAGTTGCACATCGCGTTAAGAAGATATCGCTTAACCTTCCCCTATGATCTCTGGACAAAGAAAAAGCTTCTGTTTGAAAAATCTGGTGATCAATTCGGGGTTAAACTTAATGGAGTTCAGTTCCATTCTTACGGAGCAGATAGCGATCGCTAATCAACTTCAAAACTACTCTACCTATTTCTGGATGCCTTTTTTCAATGACTGGTTGCACAACAACGCCTTCCATGATGCAATTGGAACTGACTACACTATTGGCATTATTGAACTGAGACACGGCTTCCCAAGTGTAAGCACCGATATAAAGCACAGGTACTCTTGGCAAAGCAAATTCCTCGCAAAAAGCCACAAAATCGCTGTAATTGAGAAAATGACTGCCGCGACGCACAGCAAATATAGCAATTCCAATCTTGCCATTGTTCAAGCCATATTTGATATCTTGTACGCCGTAGATTTCCCCAAAAATCTGAGTTACTGGCGGAAGTTTCTGGAAAGCTTCGTTTTCGTTGTAAGCACGAATATAAACTAATGTTTTGTTTACTTCGCTGTTTTTCCAGAAGTGATTATGGCTGCCAATTTTAGTTGTGCCATCAGCATCAACTAAGACAGTAAAGTTAGTTCCATGCAACTTTTCTGTTACAACAACTTCTTCACCTTCAATTAGTATGTTTTTGTAACGTTTCAGGTTTTCTGGGCTGGGGAATTTGTAATGTCCAATAACACTTTCTGCTTCCCCGCTCATCCCTTGCGGAATTAAATATTCGTATTTGGTTACACCAAAATACTCCGTGTAATCGTCTCCGATATTTCCTATAAAGTTATTACCAACGGGGATAAGCAAACCCTCAGAAAAAATTCCCCGAAGCTTGACAGCATAAAGTTTTTTTGAATAGTAGTTACGAATACCAAACTGATCCAAAAACTTTTCTGGAATAACACTATCAATAGGAAAGTAAAAAGCTAAATCTCCAGGGTTCAAGTTACCTTTGACTATAATTACTTGATACCCCATACCTTCAATAGAGGCAATATCTAGCCTATCAGCATTGGGATGAGGATTAATGCTGTTGATTTTGACAACTTCAACTTTAAAAATACTCATAGCTTACCTCTTTTGAAAAAAATAGATTTTAGAAAAACTCTAAAT
>CAZZZY010000148.1:5637-10721 GCA_964658545.1 uncultured Acetobacteraceae bacterium
AAATACTCATAGCTTACCTCTTTTGAAAAAAATAGATTTTAGAAAAACTCTAAATTGTGTTTATCGGTAATATGAAACAATTTTTAAGTATTTTAAAAAACATTCACTATTGGTATTGTTAGCGGCATTTTTAAAATTTACAGCCTGTATTCGCTTACGTGCTGCATCACTCGTAAACTGATTGGTAAGTTAGATTATTTACTTCAATAATATACTACAAAAATACTACAAAAACGGCAATTTTAAAAGGAGGATCGTAAAACCCTGCGATCGCTAGTAAGGGAGACATCACCAACAACATCACTGTCCCCTCTGGCAAATCACCTTCAGCCCGATGATATAGTGTGAGATTATTCCATTTTTTCTTCAACTAGAACTACTACAATTACTATTGATGCTAGATAATGGGAAGGCTTTGACATTTTCTTCCCAATCTAGCCCGGAAACAATAACTAAGACTTATGCGAACTCACTATTGCGGCGAACTCCGAAAAGAACATATTGGAGAAACTGTTACCTTTTACGGATGGGTAGACCGTCGCCGCGATCACGGTGGTGTGATATTTTTAGATTTACGCGATCGCTCTGGAATAGTCCAAATCGTCAGCGATCCGCAACGCACCCCAGATTCCTACGAACAGGCGAACGCCCTGCGAAATGAATATGTTGTCGAAATCACAGGTAGGGTAACACAACGTCCCGAAGAATCGTTGAATACCCGCATCCCAACAGGCGAGGTAGAAATCTACGCCGATAAAATTGAACTCCTCAATGCTGTTCGCAAACAGTTACCTTTCCAAGTTTCTGTAGCTGACACCGAGACAGTGCGGGAAGACTTGCGGCTGAAATATCGCTATTTAGATTTGCGACGCGAACGCATGGCGCAAAATTTGCAACTGCGTCATCAAATTGTTAAAGCCATGCGGCGTTATCTCGAAGATTTGGAAGGTTTTATTGAAGTTGAAACTCCAATCCTTACCCGTTCTACCCCAGAAGGGGCGCGGGATTATGTTCTCCCCAGTCGCGTTAATCCTGGTGAGTGGTATGCTTTGCCGCAATCACCCCAGCTATTTAAACAATTGCTGATGGTATCGGGTTTAGATAGATATTATCAGATTGCCCGTTGCTTTCGTGACGAAGATTTACGCGCCGACAGACAACCGGAATTTACCCAGTTGGACATGGAAATGAGCTTCATGTCCCAAGAAGAAATTCTCGAACTGAATGAAAACTTAGTTTGCCATATCTTCAAAACAGTTAAAGGCATTGAATTACAGCGCCCTTTCCCCCGCCTCACTTACGCTGAAGGGATGGAACGCTACGGGAGTGATAAACCAGATACCCGCTATGGTTTAGAATTAGTTGATGTCTCAGATATTGTGAAAGATTCTGGTTTCAAAGTCTTTCGGGATACTGTTACCAATGGTGGTATCGTCAAAATCCTCCCCATTCCCAACGGTAACGATGTAATTTCTAATGTCCGCATTAAACCAGGCGGCGACTTATTTAGAGAAGCCAGCGAAGCCGGTGCTAAAGGTTTAGCTTATATCCGTGTCAGAGATGATGGCGATATTGACACCATTGGCGCGATTAAAGATAACCTCAGCGTTGAACAAAAACAAGAAATTTTACGCCGTACAGGTGCAAAAGCTGGACATTTGCTGTTGTTTGGGGCAGGGGAAGCTGCTACAGTTAATAAAACATTAGATAGATTACGGCAAGCGATCGCTAAAGAATTTAGCTTAATCGATCCAGATAAAATCAACTTGCTGTGGATTACAGACTTCCCGATGTTCGAGTGGAATGCTGACGAAAAGCGCCTAGAAGCACTACACCACCCATTTACAGCACCGCATCCTGATGATTTAAGCGACTTAAAGACTGCACGCGCCCAAGCTTACGACTTGGTACTCAACGGCGTAGAAGTTGGCGGCGGAAGTCTGCGGATTTACCAGCGAGAAATTCAACAACAGGTGTTTGAAGCAATCGGTTTATCTCCTGAAGAAGCACAAAGTAAATTTGGTTTTCTCTTAGAAGCATTTGAATATGGTACACCGCCGCATGGTGGCATTGCCTACGGTTTAGATCGTTTGGTAATGTTGTTAGCTGGGGAAGAATCTATTCGGGATGTCATTGCTTTTCCGAAGACACAACAAGCGCGTTGTTTGTTAACAGATGCACCTTCGAGTGTAGATGCTAAACAGTTGAAAGAATTGCACGTTGCTTCAACTTATAAACCAAAGTCTTAGTATAGCCATTTTCAATCCAGTGAGGTACAGGTATACAAATAGACCTAACCCCCTAACCCCCTTCCCGCTTCGGGAAGGGGGAACAATTTAAAGAGATAATGAATAATATACCTCTTTGCCCACAAGCATAATTTGGATTTCAAAATTGTAGATGACAACAAACAAACTCAAAGCCTTAGAGCTTTTTGCTGGTATCGGTGGGTTTCGCCTGGGTATGGCGAATGCAAATATTCAAACAGTATGGGCAAATGATATTAACGAACTTTGCTGTAAAGTTTATGAAAGCAATTTTGGCAAAGATTCTATTGTTTTAGGCGATATCAACGAAATCTCCATCTTAGACATTCCCAATCACGATATTTTAACTGCTGGCTTCCCTTGCCAACCTTTTAGTCCTGCTGGTAAAAAACTTGGTGTGAGGGATATAGTTAGGGGAACACTATTTGAGCGCATTATCGAAATATTAGACCAGAAGCAGCCAAAATATTTTTTTTTGGAAAATGTCAAAAGACTTTTGACAATGGAAAATGGCTATCATTTTAGATTGATTCTCAATGCACTTTCTGAACTAGATTATTTTATTGAATGGCGAATAATTAGTCCATTGAGCTTTGGTATTCCTCAAAATAGAGATAGAATTTTTATTTTTGGCACAAAATTAACCTCAACAGATATAACACCTAATACTTTAGAAAAAGTTTCAGTTTTTTTAACTAAAGAAGATAATATTTTACTGCCAAATAACGAAGTTTCATTGGTAAAATATATGTTACCAATCATGACTATAAAAAAGAAAAATGATAATTGGGGAATTGCCTATAAAAATCAGATGTTCACTCAAAATATTTCGTTATTGCCTGACATGAAAGCGAGAAACAGGCTTCAAGATATTCTTCAAAATGAGTCAATGGTAGATACTCAATTTGATTTTACTGCCGATACGCTGGAGCGCATTAAGCAAAGTAAGGCTGTAAATCGTTATTGTAATGGAGTTGAAATTTTGTACAACCAAGATGGAGGCGCGAGACTTGGTTATACTATATTCGGAACTCATGGCATTGCATCAACATTGACTGCTTCAACATCAAGGCATTATGAACGCTACCAAGTAGGTGATAAGTTTCGACGTTTAACTAATATTGAATATGCCAGACTGATGGGTTTTCCTGATGATTGGTGTCAAGTTGCCAGAATTTACGAGCAATACGCATTATTTGGGAATGCCGTTGTACCAGCTTGTGTAGAGTGGGTGTGCAAAAGAATCGGTAAAACAAACTTTGAATTAAGTAAATGTGGTTGGCAACAATTAACTTTGGCTATTTAAAAAATGGAAGTGCTAACCTTATCCTCCCTGAAAACTGCTGCACGAGATTTTTGTGTTGTACTTAGTGCAACACCGATTCCTAATCTGTATGGGGTTACAGATGGGAAAGCAGTAGGAACATTTGTTGAGTTTACTTTTAATCAATATTTATCTACAAAGTATGAATACACCCTTGGTAGTGCTGCTTTAGGAATTGATTTTCCTGGATTAGAAGTTGATTTGAAAGTGACATCAATTCGTCAGCCACAATCTTCTTGCCCCTTTCGGAATGCCAGTCAAAAGGTGTATGGATTGGGCTATAATCTGCTGATATTGGCATACGAAAAGATTGATGAGCATAGCGATCGCACAGCTAATTTAAAATTCCCGAATGTTGTTTTTGTATCAAGAGAAAGAACTGGAGATTATCAAACAACCTATGGGTTAAGAGAAATTTTACGTCGGAATGGCAACAAAGAAGACATAACAGCATTTTTAGAGGAACGCAACTTTCCTTTAGATGAAATTGGGCGTGAAATACTTGCAGAAAGAATTTTGCAGCAACCGCCAGAAATTGGTTATCTAACAATTTCTAATGCACTACAGTGGCGGTTGCAATATAGTAGGATTATCCAGGTAGCAACTACGACGATAACAGTAGGTATAGAAAATCTATTGGTAGGATGAAGTGAATTGATGCTGCTGCCACAATAGAATTAAGCTGCTACCCCCAGAATTCCTTATGAGTGAATCTATCACCTTGACAGACGCTGGCTTATTACCAGAAGATTTGTTACCAGATGTTAGTCTTCTGGTAACAGAAGATGATAAACCCTTGGATAATCTACCATCAGAAAAACAACAGAGATTATTGACAGAAACCCTTTACAGTTCTTGGAATGGTGCAAGTAATACCCAAGGGTTTCTCGTTGCTGCCAATGTGGGGTTGTTTCCCAGTAACAAACAACCGCCGATTGTGCCAGATGTATTTTTGAGCCTAGATGTACAGATAGCAGAAAACTGGTGGGAAAAAAAATATCGCTCCTATTTTTTTTGGGAATTTGGTAAACCACCAGAGGTAGTAATTGAAATTGTCTCCAATCGAGAAGGCAATGAAACAGGGCGAAAATTATTAGAGTACGCCAGGATGCGGATAATGTATTACATTATCTTTGATCCAAGTCGGCAACTTGGCGGCGAAGTTTTACAGATGTACGAGTTGCGAGGGCGGCAATATATAGCTACGAGCGAGCAATGGCTGACTGAAGTTGAGTTAGGTTTATGTTTGTGGGAAGGTGTATATGAAGGTAAGCGAGATGTTTGGTTGCGGTGGTGTGACTCTGAAGGTAATGTAATTCCTACTGGTGCAGAACGAGCCGAACAAGAACGGTTACGAGCCGAACAAGAGCGAGAAGCTAAAGAAACTGCCCTGCAACGGGCTGAAAGATTGGCAGCACAGTTACGAGCTTTGGGTATTGAGCCGGAAGTGTGAGGATGGGGAGTGGGGTAATTCAATTAATTAAAAAACGTTG
>CAZZZY010000149.1:0-10630 GCA_964658545.1 uncultured Acetobacteraceae bacterium
CTGGTGCTTTACATAAGTTTACGTAGTTCGGTTTAATTGTGCCTACCTACTTAGATTAAAAGTGAATATTAATCCATTAGGTAGAAGCAATTTTATAATTTAAGTTTTACTCTGTTCTAGGATATACCGTGAGAGTTATAGAGCATTTCCATGTAATTAGCTAATAGACTCGACTGCTGATTGAAAAAATAATGATTAATTAACAACACTGAAAGACTAATTAGCACCATGTACGACTTTTTTTCAAACCTAACCCCCAGCCCTTTCCCTGCTAGGGAATGAGAACAAAAATCAAAGCCTCTCGGCCTTTCAAAGAGAGGCATGGAAGCGGGGTTCCAAGAATAAGTTGCACATCGTGTTAACTATTAGTTAGCAATCTGCGCCATTTACCTGATGGCAGTTTCAAGGTGAGCAAATTACAGTAATTCGTAATTAAATGAGGAGTTATGAAATTGTGAGGAGTGAGTTGTTTATGCTTAGTAGCGCAAAATTTTTTCGTGGGTGGCTGCATAAATTATGATCAACATTACTGAACACTACGACATCATCATCATCGGTACAGGAGCCGGTGGAGGTACATTAGCTCACCGCCTCGCACCCACAGGTAAAAAAATTTTAGTGCTAGAACGAGGCGACTTTTTGCCCAGAGAGAAAGCTAACTGGAGTCCACAAGAGGTCTATCAAAAACATCGGTATCACACAGATGAAGAATGGTATGATAAAGATGGTATTGCTTTTAAACCACAGACAGGCTATTGGGTAGGTGGCAATACCAAACTTTATGGTGCAGCTCTGATTAGATTACGAGAGCGAGATTTTGAAAGGGTAATTCACAAAGGAGGAATTTCTCCAGAATGGCCGATCAAATACTCAGACTTTGAGCCATACTACACCCAGGCAGAAAAGCTGTATGACGTGCATGGAAACTTGGGGGAAGACCCAACCGAACCACCTCACAGCGAACCATATCCCTATTCGCCAGTGAGTCATGAGCCAGATATGCAGTCTCTTGCTGATGGTATCCGCGAACTGGGCTATTACCCATTTCATCTACCACTGGGATTAAAACTTAATGAAAGCGATCGCAGCAAAAGTCCCTGCATTCGCTGCGATACTTTTGATGGATATCCCTGTCTTGTAGATGCAAAAGCCGATGCTGATATCAACGCCATTCGCCCTACCCGCGAAATGTATGCTAATTTCACCCTTTTAACTAATGCCAAAGTCTTACGGCTGCATACCAGCGAGTCGGGACGAGAAGTTACAAGTGTAGAAACTGAAATAGCCGGAGAATCACATTGGTTTGCAGGCGACATTGTAGTTGTTGCCTGTGGTTCTATCAACTCAGCTGCCTTGCTGTTACGCTCTGCTAATGACAAACATCCTAATGGATTGGCGAACAGTTCCGATCAGGTAGGGCGAAATTTCATGAAACAGTTGGAAACCGCGATCGTTTCCATACATCTAGAGGTGAATCGCGCCAACTTTCAAAAAACGATCGGCGTTAATGATTTTTATTGGGGAGAGCCGGATTTTCCTTATCCGATGGGGATGGTGCAAAATACTGGTAATGTCCTAGCCGATATGATTCCCGCAGAGGCTCCGCCACTGATGGCTCCGTTTATTAAACTGATCCCTCAGTTTGAGCGACATTTACTTGCTGAACGTTCGGTTGGCTGGTGGTTGCAAACAGAAGATTTACCAGACCCAAATAATCGGATTCGTGTGGTGGGTGACAAAATCCAGGTTGATTATACACTGAACAATACCGAAGCAAGCGATCGCTTAATCCATCGTTGGACATCTGTATTAAAGTCAATCCCTCATTCCGCTAAACACGTCCTACCATTTAGCATTTATCCCCGCAGCCACTTACCTGAACAAGCTGTTGGTCATCAATGCGGTACCTGTAGATTTGGCACAGATCCGAAAAGCTCAGTCCTTGACCTCAATTGCCGTACCCATGATGTCGATAATCTCTACGTGGTAGATAGTAGTTTCTTTCCGTCAAATTCGGGTGCTAACCCGACATTAACAATTATGGCCAATGCGTTGCGGGTTGGCGATCTCATAGTCGAACGCTTGAAATCACAAGGATAAATATTATGACAAATGATGAACAGCAATCACAGATTCAATCTCAACAAATCATCTCAGATGCAACAGATTCTCATCCCATAGCTACTAGTTTAGGTGCTGTGGGAGGTGGCGTTGCAGGAGCCGCACTCGGTCGCTCAATTGGAGGTAAAGTGGGGGCTGCGATCGTTGGGGTTGCAGGAGCGATCATGGGTGGCGTTGCAGGTAATCAGCTGGCAGGATACGCTGAGGAATTCATTGAAGAACTCCAGCCGACAGTTGGATTAGGATTAGGAGCCAATCACAAACCAATTGAACTACCTCGTCACTACACTTGGGAAGAACTACAAGCACTGTCAACCCCTTCTTCTGCGGAGGCGACAAACCTCTCCCTGCCTTGAACTAAAGTTCAAGCCTGTCCCTCTCCGAGTCGGAGAGGGACGGTTTTGCGTAGTAAAACCAGGGAGAGGTTTCAATATTGGCGTTAATTGTTAAGGGGATTATCTTTTTACTCTCAATCCATTACAGCTAATACAGCTTTTGGTAATAACTTATCTTTAAACCAAACAATTCTTGCAGGGACATCATTTAATTTTACTCCCGCCTTTTCTAAATTAAGTCGCTCGGAAATTGCCAAAATCAAGTCATCACGTCCAGCCCGCCGCACCTGAGAAAACTTCTTTTGTAAATATTCTGGCCGCCAATAACCAACAATTTCTAATAAGAAGGTGCGTCCATCAGGATGCACCAAGCGAAAATCGGGAATCATCACACTACCCGGAATCGGGATCAAATCAACTTCTCGCTCTAATGCCCAACCACTTTTTAAAGCATCCCACTTATCAGCAAAAGATGCTTCTAGCATACTATCGTAGGGCTTCCCTGGTGGATAGTGGGATACCAAACCACATTCGGAGTTGAGGGTGAAACGTCCAGTTTTCCAAGTATTGGTATAAGCGTCGCGGGCTTGGAGAATGGAAGAAAGACTCCATCTAGTAACGTGAAGTAAAGCGGGAATAAGTTTAGCGATCGCTAGCCCATATCGTGTACTAGAATTAAACAAACTCGTCGGCCCGTCAATAGTAATTGTAAACCCGTGGTCAGCATCTCCCTCAATATAAGCCATCAATTGAAACAACTTCAGATAGCGAAATAACAGCTTATATTCACCCGGAACATTGCGGTGAGCATTTAACACCAGTTGACTGGCTTTATAAAACACACCCTGCACCTGAGATAAGTTATATCGATTTAATAAATCTGGCGCTATTGGTGCATCAAAAACAGTCAAAATCTTATTTTCAGATAAATCAGCATATAGTCCATTCCGAACTTGTTCCAATAAAACTTCCCGTTCAAGTTCTTGAGTTAACTCATCAGCAATTTTATTCAGAGTAACTTGTGTTGATTCCCTACTAGAAACAGATTTGGCAGCTAGCGAAAACACCCGTTCTCTTAACATCTGTGGTTCCAAAGGACTAACCACCTCAAAAGTGCAAAAACTGCTTTTGAGAATATAAGCTAATCCACGCTTCACCCGATAATCTGTAGAATCCCCTTCAAAATCAGTCAGTTGTCGCTCAAGTACACCCTGAGTCTTACCCACCGCTGATTGAAAATAATTAATTAACTCAATCGCCAACTCCGAAGTTTTCTGATCAATCTTCAGTCTCTTCGGAATAATCTCCTCCCCATTTTGGCGATGCATCAGTAAATCTGTCGGTAACATCTGGTGAATTTTGGATTTTAGATTTTGAACTTCCGGTTGAATAATTAATTTCTAACTGTTCCGCAACCTTCAAACTTTTTTCCTTCCCACTCCCATACACAACCTGTAACTTCCCTTTCCTTTCTTTTTCTCCCTCTGCCTTCCTCTCCCCTCTTCGCCTAGCCGAAGTCCCCTCTTCACTCGTATCCTCCGCCACCACTTCATACAAAATCGCCTGCTTATTCTCAATATTCCCCTTCCGTAAAATCCTCCCTAAGCGCTGAGTATACTCCCTTGCCGAACCAGTTCCCGATAAAATAATTGCAACAGTTGCCGCCGGCACATCAACACCTTCATTCAACACATGAGAAGCAACCAAAGTATTATATTTCCCCTCTCGAAACTTTGTTAATATTTCATGTCGTTCCTTCACAGGAGTTTGATGAGTAATTGCCGGAATTAGCAAGTCTTGAGAAATGCGGTAAACCGTCGCATTATCAGCAGTAAAAATCAGAATTCGTGCCGGATAATGTTCTGCCAATAAATTAATCAGAATTCGCAACTTCCCATCAGTACCCAAAGCGATATCTTTCGCTTCTCGGTGCGCTAACATAGCCCTCCGTCCAAATTGCGATCTAGCACTCATTTGCACGAACATTTGCCAACCTTGCAAACTCCCCAAAGAAATCTTGGATTGCTTCAAAAAGTCATTGCGCGTTTGAATTAACTGGTTGTATTTTTCCCGCTCAAGTTGCGATAACTTTACCTTAATTTGGACAATTTCATGTTCTGCTAACGCCTTCCCCGCCAAATCCTCGGCACGTTTGCGATATACTTCTTCACCAATGAGGATATTTAAGTCAGCGTGTTTACCATCGGTGCGTTCTGGTGTAGCAGAGAGTCCCAGGCGATAAGGTGCGATCGCATATTCAGCAATTACCCGATTAAAATCTGTTGGTAAATGATGACATTCGTCAAAAACAATCAATGCATATTGATTTCCCAATGTTTCGGCATGAATTGCTGCACTATCATAAGTTGCAACTAAGATAGCCGTTCTATCCCGCGAACCACCCCCCAGCAATCCCACCTCAGCATCAGGGAAAGCCGCTACCAAATGTGCATACCACTGATGCATTAAATCCAAAGTTGGCACTACAATCAACGTCGTGCGCGGCGTTGACTGCATCGCCATTTGCGCCAAATAAGTCTTTCCCGCCGCCGTAGGAAGCACAACCACCCCTTGCCTACCCGCCAGTTTCCAAGCCGCTAGCGCCTCAGTCTGGTGAGGATAGGGTTCCATTTCCAAACTGGAAACCAAATCTACAGGATAAAATTCCTTTGCCTCATCGATAAAATTCACATCTTCCGCTTGTAGTGCTTCCACTAGCGATCGGTATCTAATTGCCGGAATGCGGAATTTTTCAACTCTATCATCCCATGTGGCATAGTCCATCCAACCTTTGCCGCGTGGTGGTGGATGCAAAATTAATGTGCCACGATCAAAATTTAGTGTAGGGGTACGAGCCATGATTATTGGGAATTGGGAATTGGGAATGCCCCATGCGCTATGCCCCATTACCTAGTCCATTGATTACTAATAACGCAAAAAGTGCATGATTTATCCAAGTAACTTAGACAAAACACAACTAGATGCCCTCATTAGTCTGGGAATGTCTGATCGACAAACAAACAATAGCCTTGCCAAATCCTACAAGGAACAACGACTGCAATTCCTAGTGAAACGGCTGCAATTACAGGCTCAGATTCTAGTGATTACTGGCTTAACTTTGATTGCTTTTTTCTTTTGGAGAAATTCACATCTATAAGGTAAGATATACGCTTTTAAAATTGGTATTGTAGTAGAATTATTCCCTCTTATTTGTTGGGGTTTATGTAAAACTACTATCGGTCGCCGTTATCCCGACTTGATTTTTTTGAGTTGATGCTGGTCTTTATACATCTTATATAATCCTATCTTGAAAAATCCTTCAGCTTTTTATGCTGAACAAGGATTATACTTTTTTGGGACTTGCGTAATTTGTGTTTTTTCTATTTTTTTGAATAAACAATTCAAAATTAAAGACAATTTCAGACGGGGATTTAACGAACTTTGGGGGTTTAAGTAAAGAGCTTCTATCAAGCAGCGCGTTTTGTATCGGGGTCTAAATCCCCCGGAGTTGCTCCTCTTGGGGAGACCCCAAGACCGCACTCCTCTTCGTTACAAAACGTAATTGCGAATTGCGGATTGCGAATTGGTTTAAACCCCGACTAGAAACTGGGGTTCCCTGTAGAGATAGGGGTCTTAAAACCCTTTTATCCACGATAAAAGTACCTATATCTAATGATAGATATGAAAATTATTCCAAGCGATTGATGAAAATTAAATATAAATATGTATTAATAAGGGTTATTACGAGTTATAAATTTGTAAATAATTAATTTGTTGCTGAGGAGAAAAGATAATGGTTGTAGGTGTACAACATAAACGTGCTGTAGGTGTATTTTCTAATCGTCGAGATGTTGAGCATGCGCTACATGAATTGAAAAAAGTCGGCTTTGACATGAACAGAATCTCTGTCATTACACAGGATGATGACAGAGAGGATATTGCTGGGGCTGAAGTGCGCGATCGCGTCGGTAATAAATCTGACGAAGGCGCTAAAGTCGGAGCCGCTACAGGCGGTGCTTTGGGCGGATTGACTGGTTTATTAGTCGGTCTTGGGACTTTGGCAATTCCTGGAATTGGGCCAATAATGCTGGCTGGAGCCGTAGCCACAACCCTAGCTACCACCGTTGCTGGCGCTGGTATTGGTGCAGTAGCTGGTAGTTTAGTTGGTGCATTGATTGGTTTAGGAATTCCCGAAGAACGAGCTAGAGTTTACGACGAACGCGTGAGACGGGGACACTATTTAGTCATCCTAGATGGCACAGATACAGAAATCCTTAGAGCAGAAGCAATTCTCCATCAGCAAGGTGTTGAAGAGTTTGGCATTTATGACAACCCAGATGCTAAAAATGCAACTGCTGATTATGTAGCTCCGATTTCTAATGTGCCTCAGAGTGGCGTTGCCAGACGTGCGATTGGGGTATTTTCTCATCGTCGAAATGCAGAAACAGCACTTACAGAATTACGAGATGCTGGTTTCCCGATGAGTAGAATTTCGATCATTGCCAAAGATACAAACGGTCACGGTATCGCTGGTATAGATATAGATAAAAACGCCGGTGCAGATAATAAAGCAGACGAGGGCGCAAAAGCTGGAGCAGCTACAGGCGGTGTTTTAGGCGGCTTGACTGGTTTATTAGTTGGTCTTGGGACTTTAGCAATTCCAGGAATTGGGCCGGTAATTTTGGGGGGCGCAGCAGCGACAGCTTTGGCGACAACAGTCGCTGGTGGTGCGATCGGCGCAGCAGCTGGGAGTATTGTTGGCGCACTCGTTGGCTTGGGAATTCCTGAAGACAGGGCGCGAGTTTATAGCGATCGCTTCCATAAAGGCGACTACCTGGTAATTATCGATGGTACGGAAGCTGAAATCCACCAAGCTGAAGCGATTCTCAAACATCGAGGTATTGAAGAATTTGCCATCTATGATGCCACTGATTTAGGTGAACATCGCCCAGGTTTTGACCGAGTGACGCATCACGACGCACCTATTGCTAGCGATCGCACCAATTACTCAACAGATCCTCATAGAGATGATCCTGCTGTAGTCATTGTTGATCGTCGTGATGAAACACTCTAACTCAAGGTAGTTGTAACTCACACTGAATTCCCCAAAATTGCAGGAGCAAATAGATAAAAACTTTGCTTCTCATACCGATTATCTGTGAGGTTGCATAGAACAAGTTGCTTAAGCCCCAAGTCTTACCAAGCCTGATTTTGTATAGCCTCTTAGAGAATTGGTATCACTTATGCCGATTAGCTGATCAACAAACTCCACAAATTTCACTTTCCGATTCAAAATTGAACATATGCAAAAGCTAACTCCCATCTTAATTAGTTGCCTTTTAGTTTTTGGTGTTGCTGCTTGTGATAACGCTTCTAAAACAAGTGAATCTGCACCCAATAATCCTAATGATGCTCCCCAATCACCGAGCGCAAAAACAACAGATGCCTCTCAACAAGACGCACAAAGTGAAGTTCGCAGAAAACAACTAAATGAGGATATTCGCGCCCGCGAACAGCGCAATGATGCCACCGGTGGCAAAACACAAAGAGCCAAAGGAGACCTTGCAAGTGAGGTTCGTTCCAAGTTGGAGGCAAACATACCCAAGGGTCAACTAACAGTTGATGCCGCAGATGATGGAACTGTCACTGTCGGAGGAACTGTGACCAGTCAGAAGGAGTTGGCTAAAATTGAACCTTTATCTAAGCAAATTAAAGGTGTCAAAACTGTAGTTATTAAAGCAACTGTTGCCCCGCCAAAAAGCTAAGAGAGCTAACAACAAATCCAAGTGAATAGGTCGGCATAAATAAATTAAGATGCCTCTGCTAATTCTTAGTGGTCATATCTACTGATTAGTGACCACTGAGAATTCACAACTGACGACCTTAATAATTATATTTGTTGATACTCCGTTCAGTTATACAAACTATTGTAAGTGCCGAAAAAATCATGGAAACCGAACAACAGCAACGTCAATCCATCAATGCCTCATTATCACAAGGTACGCTAGCACTTGAAGGCGTAGATACTGCAAACTTACCAAAGTTACCACCTGCGCCTGAACCTGAATCTCAATGGCAGCAAATTAGCAGACAGATTACTCAATTTTTGGAGCAATTGCCCGAATACTTGAGTAGCTTTTTTAAAGACTACAAGCAGCCTCTAATAACTGTTGCTTTAATTTTGGCGGCGATTGTGACAGCCAAGCTAGTACTAGCAATATTAGAGGCAATCAATGATATTCCACTATTATCACCACTCTTTGAGTTAATTGGAATTAGTTACGCCACCTGGTTTATCTTCCGTTATCTACTGAAGGCTTCAACTCGCCAAGAATTAGGCGAAGAAATTCAATTACTGAAAGATCAATTTGTGGGCGAATAAATTTCCAAAGAATCTAGCTACCATCCCAAGTAGGGGCAATTCATGAATTGCCCTTAATCGTGGGCATAAAATAAATTATCAGTATGTAATATGACTTAATATTAGTTTTTTGGATACACCCAAAGATATAGAAAATAACATTACTTTTAAGTTTAAATCACTTCTAAAGATAGTAGGTTTGAGATGAAAAACAGCCTAATCTAGATTTTGAAGTTATTCAATAGATTTTTTAACGAGGACATAATTTATGGCTAATGAAGCAGTTAAGAGAGATATAGATTCATCTGATCGAGCTGAAGTAGATACATACGATCGCGGCATTATCCCAGCTGAAACCGCTGCTCGAATGGAAAGAGAAGGAAATAAGTACAAAACACTCCCTACAGAAGAAGGGGAGGCAGATGCAGCTACCAATGACCAAACTGATCCAGAAAGTATACGCACCACTGATGGCTATACTGTGGACAAAGAAGGTTTGTTGAACAACTATGCTGTTGAACCGGAAATCTACTACGAAGAACCGGGTGATGCACGCACACAAACAGCAGAAGATAGGGCAGAACGTGTTGAAGAACTCGGAGAAATTAATCAGGACGAAGAAGGCAAGTTAACCGAAAAGGGTGACAAACGCGGTAGAGGCCCAGGAATAATTTAATTAACACTTCCTTTTACTAGACATCTCCAGAAAAGAAAAAAGACCCCGCTTCCATTCCTCTCGCCGAAAGGTCGAGAGGCTTTAAAACCCCCCTTCCCTACGAGGGAAGGGGGGTTAGGTCTGCGTGCAAATTTGTGGTCTCTAAATCTTTTCCGGAGATGTCTACTGGGTGCGATTAAGTAAGTCGGCGTGAAAAAACCAAACTATGTAAAGATAAGTAAATACGGAGAATGTATCTACTCAAGGAAGTAAGACATGGGCGCTCGGACGAGTACCACCATTGCTTATGCCGTAATAAATGGGATCAAAACGAGGGGAGAAAGAGGCAAACACAGTACAGAGCGTATTAAATTTAACTCTCGCTCTTGAACTTAATGTTTCGTTACATAGTTATAAATTTCCCCACCGACTTACTTACTTAGTAAAACCAGGGAGAGGTTTTTTTGATTCTGAGCAATTGCAATTAACCCTTGCTGGTAAAATCTACCCATAGCAAAGAAGAGCAAATAAATTACCATGCCTACCGAAACTAACCCAGGGAATCAAACTACCACAGGGGCTGATGCGATTGATGAAGCGATCGCACAGGGAATTGATTTTGATGGTTCCCCCATTCCGTCTGCTAAATTAGAACTTTATGGTAAAGTCATGGCGCTAGAAGGCAATAGACAGCGCAGTGGCGTATCTAATACTATGCGATCGCGCATTGTGCGAATTGGTGCAAAACATATTCCCCAAGCAGAACTCGACCAATTACTTGTAGATGCTGGTTTCGCACCCCTAAAAGAAAAAGAAATTGCCTTTTTTTATAGCGGTAAATAAATATAGCAGCACAACACAGCCAGAGTGAATAAAATTCGCGGCTACACAAACTTTCGTCGCCTTTGCGGACTAAGAGAAAATTAAGGTTTTTAACCCACCTCTGTGGGTTTTGCCTGTGTAGACGCGGTTTTTAACGAACTTTGGGGGTTTAAGTAAAGAGCTTCTATCAAGCAGCGCGTTTTGTATCGGGGTCTAATACCATTTCACGAAAAATCTGATACAGATGTAACCCCTGAAAGCTTTGCTGCATCTAAGTTTTTTAATTGCGAATTGCGTTAGCGTAGCGTTAGCGAGTCTTCTCCCAAGGGGAGACGC
>CAZZZY010000150.1:0-10623 GCA_964658545.1 uncultured Acetobacteraceae bacterium
TAACTCCTTTAGTCCTATTACAGATTATACGGGCAAATTAGAATTGCACTTTTTGGGTCATAACTACAAACTCAAGGAGCCAAAGTACAGTGTCGAAGAAGCCAAACGGCGGGATAGTACTTATGCCGTCCAGATGTATGTCCCCACACGCCTGATTAACAAAGAAACCGGGGAAATCAAAGAGCAAGAGGTATTCATTGGCGATTTGCCTTTGATGACCGATCGCGGCACGTTTATTATTAACGGAGCCGAGCGGGTAATTGTCAACCAAATAGTGCGATCGCCAGGGGTTTATTACAAATCAGAAATCGACAAAAACGGGCGACGGACTTATTCCGCTAGCTTAATTCCCAACCGGGGAGCATGGCTGAAATTTGAAACAGACCGTAACGATTTGGTGTGGGTACGCATCGACAAAACCCGTAAACTCTCAGCGCAGGTGCTACTAAAGGCTTTAGGGTTATCAGACAACGAAATCTTTGACGCTTTACGCCACCCCGAATATTTCCAAAAAACCATCGAAAAAGAAGGGCAGTTTTCTGAAGAAGAAGCCCTAATGGAGTTATATCGGAAACTGCGTCCTGGTGAACCACCCACAGTATTAGGTGGACAACAACTCTTAGATTCTCGTTTCTTTGACCCGAAACGTTATGACCTTGGTCGCGTTGGACGGTACAAACTCAACAAAAAATTGCGCCTTTCTGTCCCCGACACCATGCGGGTATTGACTGCTGGCGATATCTTGGCAGCCGTAGATTACCTAATTAACCTCGAATATGACATTGGTAATATCGATGACATTGACCACTTAGGCAATCGCCGAGTCAGAAGCGTCGGTGAATTGCTGCAAAATCAGGTGCGGGTAGGCTTAAACCGTCTAGAGAGAATCATTCGGGAACGGATGACCGTATCCGATGCTGAAGTATTAACCCCCGCTTCTTTGGTTAACCCCAAACCATTGGTAGCAGCAATTAAAGAATTCTTTGGTTCGAGCCAGTTAAGTCAGTTCATGGATCAAACCAATCCTCTGGCAGAACTGACCCACAAACGCCGTCTAAGTGCCCTTGGCCCTGGTGGTTTAACCCGCGAACGCGCTGGATTTGCTGTCCGGGATATTCACCCTAGTCACTACGGACGTATTTGCCCCATTGAGACACCAGAAGGCCCCAACGCTGGATTGATTGGCTCCTTAGCAACCCATGCGCGGGTTAACCAGTACGGCTTCTTAGAAACGCCATTTAGACCAGTGGAAAATGGACGAGTGCGATTTGATGTACAGCCAGTGTACATGACTGCCGATGAAGAAGACGACCTGCGGACTGCTACTGGTGATATTCCCTTGGATGAAAATGGCCATATCAAGGGGCCACAAGTGCCAGTGCGCTATCGCCAAGATTGGGCGACCACAACACCAGAGCAGGTGGACTACGTAGCCGTATCCCCCGTACAGATTGTATCAGTAGCAACCAGCATGATTCCCTTCTTGGAGCATGATGACGCTAACCGAGCGCTGATGGGATCGAACATGCAACGGCAAGCAGTCCCTCTACTCAAGCCAGAGCGTCCTTTGGTGGGTACTGGTTTGGAAGCCCAAGGAGCAAGAGACTCCGGGATGGTAATTGTATCGCGTACTGATGGCGATGTCACTTATGTGGATGCCACGGAAATTCGCGTCCGTCCTAAACAGAATACCTCAGAAATTAAGTACACCCTTTCCAAGTACCAACGCTCTAACCAAGATACCTGTTTAAATCAAAAACCCCTCGTCCGTATTGGTGAAAAGGTTGTTGCCGGTCAGGTATTGGCTGATGGCTCCTCCACCGAAGGCGGAGAATTGGCGCTAGGACAAAATATCGTCGTTGCCTATATGCCTTGGGAAGGCTACAACTACGAAGACGCGATTTTAATCTCTGAAAGACTGGTGCAGGATGATGTCTACACCTCAATTCACATTGAAAAATATGAAATTGAAGCTAGACAAACGAAACTCGGGCCAGAAGAAATTACTAGAGAAATTCCCAACGTCGGGGAAGATGCCTTACGCCAGTTGGATGAACAGGGAATCATTCGCATTGGGGCATGGGTAGAAGCTGGAGATATATTAGTCGGAAAAGTCACACCCAAAGGTGAATCAGACCAACCGCCAGAAGAAAAACTATTGCGGGCGATTTTCGGTGAAAAAGCGCGGGATGTGCGGGATAATTCCTTGCGAGTTCCCAACGGTGAAAAAGGTCGCGTAGTTGACGTGCGCTTGTTTACTCGTGAACAAGGCGACGAACTACCACCGGGAGCCAACATGGTAGTCCGGGTGTACGTTGCCCAAAAACGCAAAATCCAAGTTGGCGACAAAATGGCAGGACGACACGGTAATAAAGGGATTATTTCTCGGATATTACCGGCGGAAGATATGCCTTATTTGCCCGATGGTTCACCAGTGGATATTGTACTCAACCCCTTGGGTGTACCCAGCCGGATGAATGTCGGACAAGTATTTGAATGCCTCTTGGGTTGGGCTGGCCAGACCTTGGGAGTCCGATTTAAGATTACTCCCTTTGATGAAATGTATGGGGAAGAGTCATCCCGCCGAATCGTGCATGGCAAATTGCAAGAAGCCCGGGACGAAACAGGGAAAGACTGGGTATATAACCCAGATAACCCAGGGAAAATCATGGTGTATGACGGTCGTACAGGCGAACCCTTTGACCGAGCAATTACCATCGGTGTGGCTTATATGCTGAAACTGGTGCATTTAGTGGATGATAAGATCCACGCCCGTTCTACAGGGCCATACTCACTGGTGACTCAGCAACCCTTGGGTGGTAAAGCCCAACAAGGTGGTCAGCGGTTCGGGGAAATGGAAGTGTGGGCATTGGAAGCCTTTGGTGCGGCTTACACCTTACAGGAATTGCTGACAGTGAAATCAGACGATATGCAAGGACGAAATGAAGCGTTAAATGCGATCGTTAAAGGTAAGGCAATTCCTCGACCTGGAACTCCAGAATCCTTTAAGGTGCTAATGCGCGAGTTGCAATCATTGGGATTAGACATTGCCGTACACAAAGTAGAAACCCAAGCAGACGGCAGTTCCCTAGATGTAGAAGTCGATTTGATGGCAGACCAATCAGCCCGTCGCACACCTCCTCGACCAACCTATGAATCTCTTTCCCGCGAATCGCTGGATGACGACGAGTAAAGAAGTCAAAAGTTAAAAGGCAAAAGGCAAAAGAAGAAGAAAACAATAACAGTTTTTCTTTTAGCTTTTTTCTTGACTTTGCCTTTTGACTTTCTCATTCTTTTACCTTTTTACTTTTACCTTATTCGGTGACTATTGATTCTAACTGAAATCGCCATGAATCCTAGTTTTTTGACTACCCATACTCCAACCACGATCGCTATTGTTGGCGGTGGTTTTAGTGCTTCTCTAGTTGCTACCCACCTCTTGAAAACTGCCAGCCAACCCCTCAACATTAAGCTGATTGAGCGCAGTCATCAAATGGGTAAGGGAATTGCTTACAGCACGAATACCAACTGTCATCTGCTGAATGTATCGGCTGGTAACATGAGTGCATTTGCCCATGATCCCGGACATCTACTGCGTTGGCTTCAGTACAATCGCCACGAGTTAGCGGCATTTTTTCCTGAAGAAGTCAATGCTAGTACCTTCATTCCCCGCAAGGTCTATGGTTTATACATTCAGTCGATTTTGGCCGAAGCAGAAGCCACAGCATCTAGTGATGTGCGACTAGAACGCTTAACCGATGAGGTCGTGGGGGTACAGCCGCAAGAAAAAGGCACGATGATCTCTCTGCGGAGTGGTCGCTGTTTTGCCGCAGATAAAGTTGTGTTGGCATTGGGAAACTCGCCTTCTACACCCCCCGCCATCAAAAACGCAGACAGTAATAATGATGAAAGTTATCTGCGGAATGCTTGGTCAGCCGATGCCCTAGCAGACCTTGATCCTGATGCACCTGTGTTACTAATTGGTACGGGACTGACGATGGTGGATATGGTTTTATCTCTCCACGATCGCCAACATCGGGGCAAAATTTCTGCTGTGTCTCGGCGAGGGTTATTTCCCCAGAAACATCAAGCTGCTCAACCTTATCCCAGCTTCTTGACCCCAGAGACTTCACCAAAAACAGTGCGCGCCTGGTTACATCGGCTGCGTACCGAGGTGGAAGTTGCTGCTGCTCAAGGTTACGACTGGCGATCGGTGATTGATTCTCTGCGTCCCATGACTCAGAAAATTTGGCAAAAACTACCGACAGAGGAACAGCAGCGCTTTTTGCGTCATCTGACACCCTATTGGGACGTGCATCGTCACCGCATTGCCCCAAAAGTGGCAGATGTTGTCACTGAAATGCTGGATTCTGGTCAACTCACCATTTCCGCCGGGCGGATTCGGGAATATCAAGCTTTGCCGGACGGTGTAGCAGTGACTGTATGCCAGCGCAAAACCCAGATCAATACTATCTTACACGTCCACCGGGTAGTGAATTGTACCGGGGTAGCAGCAGATTATCGCCGATCGCCTCATCCCCTAATTGCCGATTTGCGATCGCAGGGATTAATTCGCCCCAATGCCATCGGCTTAGGATTAGATACAGATCCCCACGGTGCTTTATATGGGGCAGACAGTAACGTTTCGACGTTGCTTTATACTTTGGGAACTCCTCGCAAAGGCGACTTGTGGGAAACTATTGCTGTTCCAGAATTACGGCTACAAGCGCAGGAATTATCCCAGGCGTTGTTGCAGTCGCTGCCAGTGCGTGTGCGTCCTATTCCTACTACGTTTTTGTCAAATAGGGAAACAGGCGATCGCAGTCCCCAGAGCCCCCAGTCAACCTTACTATTTCGTCAATTATTCGACCCTGAAACCAGTAGTTATACTTACCTGATTGCCGATCAACAGACAGGAGATGCGGTTCTAGTTGACCCTGTATTAGAGCAAGTTGACCGCGATTTGCAATCATTAGATGAACTGGGATTAAAGCTACGCTATTGTCTAGAAACTCATCTTCATGCCGATCACATCACAGGGGCAGGCAAACTTAGACAACAAACAGCTTGTCAGGTGATCGTTCCCCAAAATACTGCCGTGACGAAAGCCGATCGCTCCCTGGTCGGTGGCGAAATCCTCGATGTGGGATCAGTAGTGATCGAAGCAATTTTCACACCAGGGCACACCGCCAGTCACATAGCATATTTGGTGAACAAAAGCCACTTATTAACTGGTGATGCCTTATTTATTCGCGGTTGTGGACGTACAGATTTTCAGGGGGGTGATCCTGGAACCCTATACGATGTGGTGACACAACGCTTATTCACCTTGCCAGATGATACCTTGGTATATCCCGCCCATGACTACAAAGGACGCACAGTTTCCACCATTGGCGAAGAAAAACGCTTTAATCCCAGATTTAGCGATCGCAGCCGTAGTCAATTCATTACAATCATGAATAATCTCAAATTGAGTTATCCTCAAAAGATGAATGCAGCAGTACCTGCCAATGAATACTGTGGTGATTTTATCCCCCAAGATAGCTTAAACCCGGACATGAGTCTGGCTAAAGATGAAGAAAAGAAACAAATAGAAATCACAGTCATGACTAATACGGAAATCTACAATGATTATTTTGCTATGTATATCTAAGTAGAACGGCATAAATGATTAAAGGTTTGTAGTCAGGACTTTAGTCCTCTCTGCGAGACGCTGTTCGCGTTCAAATGAGGGCTGGAGCCGCCCACCGAGCAAGGCAAAAGAAAGAGTTAAA
The DNA here is from genome assembly GCA_964658545.1 of uncultured Acetobacteraceae bacterium. Taxonomy (GTDB): domain Bacteria; phylum Cyanobacteriota; class Cyanobacteriia; order Cyanobacteriales; family Nostocaceae; genus Nostoc. Next base: position 5,775 of record CAZZZY010000150.1, read on the forward strand.
AGTTAAAATAAATACTGAACTGTATTGAATTATATTCGCCAAAACTTTTAAAACATCCTCTAAGACTTTTGCCTTGTTCGGTGACGAGCTACTTTTTTATACATTGCTCTTGAGCACCTGTTCTCTGGAAATTGGAAATGAGTGTCTTTCTTCAGCACTTACTAACGCCTGACTCCGAATTCTTTCTTGTTAAAAAGTCTTGAATGGAGTTCAAAGAATTTGTTAACTCTAAAATTAAGTTAGTAGTATCTCTAAGCTCTTGTTGGTAAGCTAATTGTTCTAGTTTGTCAGCTGCTAAGTACATAGCTGTAGCTCCAATATTGACACTAGCACCTTTAAGATGATGAGCTTCTCGTGCAATTTGCTCAAAGTCATCAGCCGCGATCGCTGCAATAATTATCTCTAAACGGGGTTTAATATCTTCAACGCATACTTGCAATAGATTTAATTCAAATTCTGCGTCATTTCCTGATATCCGATGCAAGTGTTCCCAATCAATCGCTAGGTCAATGGTGTCGTTATTTGTGGTGGAAACTATCTCTTCATATACAACTGGCTCTTGTTTTGAGGAGATTACACCTGTCCAATGCTCTAGAGTCGCAGCCAATTTTTCTTTAAATACTGGCTTACTCAGATAGTCATCCATTCCGGCATTAAGACACATTTGTTCATCTTCTTTCATTGCATTAGCCGTCATCGCAATTACTACAGGACGACGACGCAGAGCAAAGGTGTCCTCTTGCCAACGATGAATTTCTTTTGTGGTTTCTAAACCATCGAGAATTGGCATTTGGCAATCCATTAGAATCAAATCGTAAGGAATTTTTTCTAATAGCTGTAAGACTTCCTTTCCATTGGCAACGACATCGGCTTTGTAGCCCAAACTCTGGAGTTGCTTTAGGGCTACTTTTTGATTCACCAAATTATCTTCAGCTAAGAGAATTCTTAACTTAGATTTAGTAGGGGCATTAAGAGAAGAGGAACTAAGAATGCTGAAAGTTTCTGTACTTGGGATTTCTTTGGTAGCCTCTATCCTTCTGCTTCTAGACCCTTTTTCCGCTTCAGGCTGGGGTTTTAGAATAGTCATAATGGTATCGAGAAGTCGAGATGGCTTAAGGGGTTTGACTAAATAAGCGGCAAATCCTATTTTCAGCGCCCGTTGCACTTGGGCGCGTTGATTAATAGAGGTGAGCATAATCAAAGGTATTTCAGCAATTGCAGAATTGGCTTTAATTTGTTCTTCTAAAGTCATACCAGAAGTTTGAGGCACTTGCAGACCAACCAAGACCACATCATAGCAATTCCCCTGCTCACAAGCTTCCTGAATCGCTTTGAGGGCAGCAGGAATACTGTCCGCTTGGTCTACATCCATTCCCCAACGAGTAGCTTGATGGTAGATAATTTTGCAATTAGTTGCGTTGTTATCCACCACTAACAAGCGACGATTGTTCAAAAGTCCGCGTTCGTATTTTGGTAAAATAGGGTCAAGTTGCTTGGCAAAAGGTACCTCAAACCAAAACTTAGATCCTTTCCCTAGCTGACTTTCCACCCCAATGACTCCTCCCATCAAAGTTACCAGTTGTTTACAGATGGCTAATCCCAAACCAGTACCACCATACTTGCGAGTGGTAGAAGCATCCACTTGAGTGAATGGCGTAAAGAGTTTGCGTTGGTCTTCAGGGCTAATACCAAGACCTGTATCTGTGATGGTAAAATGAATGGTGGCTGTAGTAGAGGAAAGCGAACATAATTCTGCTTGCACTAATACTTCACCAGCGCTGGTGAACTTAATAGCGTTGCTCATCAGGTTCATCAGAATTTGCCGCAACCGACCAGCATCTCCTTTGAGTTGGATAGGGACATTGCGATCAATGAGTGCGGCAATTTCTAATCCCTTATTGTGGGCTGAAGGAGCCAATAAATCTAACACTTCTTCAATACAAGTGGATAGGTCAAAATCTAGAGTTTCCAGAGCCATCTCTCCAGCCTCAAGTTTAGACAGATCCAAAATCTCGTTGATTAAACTTAAAAGGGCATCTCCACTAACACGAATTGTTTCAATAAAATCTCGTTGTTCGGGGTCTAAGGGAGTATCTAAAACCAAACTAGTCATCCCCAATACAGCATTCATTGGAGTCCGAATTTCATGACTTATATTTGCCAAAAATGCACTTTTAGTCTGAGAAGCTAATTCAGCTTGGCGACGGGCAATTTCAAGTTCTTGTCGCTGCCGAGTTTCTGCTGCTAATAGTTGAGCTTGGGCTAAGGCAATACCTACTTGGTCGGCTATTTGCCGCAAAAGATGAGTTTCAAAACTAGACCATTGGTGGGAATCATCACACTGATGGACTATGAGCAAACCGCGAAGTTCTTCTTTGACCAAAATAGGCACAACAAAATTAACTTTGACACCCAACTGTTGCATTAATTGCAGGGCACTTTGTTGGACTTCCAGTAAATCTAACTCAGCTAGTCCTAAAATATCTCCTCGACGGTACTTCTGTAGATAGTACTGTTGTAGGTATTCCGCTCGCAAGTAGGGGGCGGTGATACTTTGCTCTTTGATTATTGGTAAGCCAGAAACTACTGCTTCAACAACGGTGGTTGCAGATTCATCTGGCAAAAGCTGATAGATTAAAACTCGGTCAGTCTGGAGAATCTTCTGTACCTCCTCGACAGTGATTTGGAGAATTTCTTCGATTTGCAAAGACTGGCGAATCTTGAGGGTGATTTCGGTAAAAAGTTGCGATCGCAAATTTTGGCGTTGCAATTCCTCTTCAGCCTGCTTTCTTTGGATAAACTGCCCCACTTGCTCACCGATCGAATTCATCGTTTTGGCCAAATCTGGATCAGGTGGTTGGATTTCACGATTGAAGCAGGTAATCACACCGAGGATTTTGTTACCACTGCGGATCGGAAAACCGAAAGCTGCGTGTAATCCTACTTGATCGGCGATTTGGAAGTGAGGGAAATTCAGATCTTTGACGACATCAGTCAGCCAAACAGGTTCAGAATTAGCCCAGACACGCCCAGGTAATCCAACTCCTTGTATAAAGGTGGTTTGCCGCTTCAGTGCTTCAAATTCTTGTACATCAAGGGATGCTTTATGCCAAATGTCCATCAAACGCAGCACATTTGCTTGCTGATCTACCATCCAAATTTCACCTAAATCCCATCCTAAGCTCTCACAGATCCCTTGTAATATTTGGGGGGTAGCCTCGCTGATCGTCGCGGACTCAGCCAAAACGCGGGTTGCAGTATATTGTACAATTAGATGCTGTTGCGATCGTTTGGGATCGGTGATGTCAGTGCCAGTGCTAACGATGTATTCCACTGATCCTTCATAGTCTTTTAAGAAGGTATTCGACCAGGCAATCAGTCGGTGACTGCCATCCTTCATTACCCAATAGTTTTCATGCTCTAAGAAGCCTCTACCAGTTACCAATTGCTCAAAAACTGCTTTGGCTGACTCCACCTCTTCAGGAAGTAGGAACAAGTTCCAGAAATACCTACCTCTTACCTCATCGAAGGAGTAACCAGTTATTTGCTCACAAGCTTTATTGAAACGAACAATTTGCCCTTGAGAATCGAGAACTATTACCAACGCGCTAGCTGTATCCAGGACTGCTGAGATAAAATTGCGTTCTTGATTTAAGGTTTCTTCTGTCCTTTTGCGCTCTGTTACCTCACGATAGATGAAGTAGTAGACTACAGCAAGAATGATAAAACTTAGGCAAATAGCGATCGCCAATGTCACAGTTGTTTTGCGATTCCAAATTTTTACGGCTTGTAAGAGTTGCTGATGCCGCTCCTTTTCCTCGTTCTCCATCTCATTGATCGCCTTGCGGATATTATCCATGAGATTTTGACTTTTATTTATCAGTAGTACCTGCGGTGCCGCCTCTAATCCTTTCTTTTGACGTAAGTAGATAGTCAGTTTTTGTTCATTAAGTTTAGCCGTTATTAGCGATTCAAGCGTTGCAATCTGCTTTTGTTGGTTTGGTTGATCTGTGGTTAAATTCTTTAGTGTGGCAATTTCTTGAGCGATGTTGGCAAGTGCTGCTTGATAAGGTTTGAGAGAAGTTTCTTTTCCACTGAGGATGTAAGCAGTTTGTCTATTCTCAGTATCCTCAATGTTAGACAATAGTTTTTCTAGGCTGTTGATTTTTTGATAAGTACTTTTGGCTATACTGCGATTATTAGTAGATACTCTTGTATTTTGATAGAAAACTACACCAATCAAAACTAAAATTACCGACGCTAAACCAAAACCTACCGCAATCTTTTTGAAAAATCCTTGGCTTACCTTCTGCGCCTGTTTGCCTTTTTTAGTCACAAGTACTAGACTTGCTAAATTTCGGCGCAATTCCATTTGCTTGATAACTTGACGACCTAATGTTCGTAATGCCTCTATCTGATCTGGAGTAAGTTCTCGTGGTACGTAGTCAATTACACACAGAGTTCCTAGCGCGTACCCTTCAGGATTAGTCAGAGGTACACCAGCATAAAAGCGAATATTGGGGTCAGATATTACCAGTGGGTTTGTGGCGAACCTTTCGTCATCTGTTGCATCAGGCACAACCAAAACATCAGGCTGTAAAATAGCATGGGCACAGAATGCAAAATCTCGATGTGTTTCTAGGGTATCCAAACCGACTTTTGACTTGAACCACTGACGGTTTGTATCAATTAAGCAAATTAAGGCAATAGGAGTCTGACAAATATACGAGGCTAAACGGGTGAGGTCGTCAAAGGCGGCTTCAGGTGGTGTATCAAGAATCTTATACTGCAAAAGCGTCTCGATTCTCTGTGCTTCGTTATCAGGTAATGGTGCTTTCATCCTTAAGCC
>CAZZZY010000151.1:0-10542 GCA_964658545.1 uncultured Acetobacteraceae bacterium
CAAAGCGTTTCTGGTGCTTTACATAAGTTTACGTAGTTCGGTTTAATTGTGCCTACCTACTTATCGTCTCAAATGCTTATTAATACGTTGTTTTGTGAGAACACTGTATTTCGCTGAAATGTCCGCTTAATAAGGCTTCTAAAAAACTTTTTGGTTTACTGACCGTAGGAAGCAACACCACTAGTCACACTTTTGACATAACTTTGCAATGCCTTTGTCATTTAGATAGGTTTTACTTAACCTTACGTCGATGTTAATGTAAGTAATATTGATGAATGAAAACTCTGGTTCATACAGAGATTTATTTTTCACCTTGTCGAAGTATGCCTGTCTTTATAAGGAGTGATAAATGCTATCCAGATTTTCACGTGTTTTCAACGATAGTTCCAGAAACGTTAGACGTAAAGTGATCAACATCTATGCGTTCTTGATTAGCGTGAATATTTTGATCTGGGTAGTTGCCCTCATTGCATTCCACAGCTACCCCCTTCTACTTGGGACTGCCGTATTAGCATATAGCTTTGGTTTACGTCATGCTGTCGATGCCGATCACATCGCCGCGATTGACAATGTTACCCGTAAATTGATGCAGGAGAACAAACGACCTGTTTCTGTTGGGTTCTTCTTTTCTCTAGGTCATTCCACCGTTGTCATTGCGGCCTCTGTTGCGATCGCCTTAACCACTGCAACCATCCATAACGACTTTCCCAATTTAGAAAAGGTTGGAGGTCTAATTAGCAGTACCGTTTCTGCACTTTTCCTACTAGCAATTGCAGCAATTAATATGGTGGTGCTATGGGATGTTTATAAGACCTTCCAAACTGTCAAGCGAGGAGGAATCTATGATGAGCAATCCTTAGATGAATTTTTGAACCAACGCGGGCTACTCGGTCGCATCTTCCGTCCTTTGTTTCGGTTGATAGATAGTAGCTGGAAAATGTTTCCTTTAGGTTTCCTTTTTGGTTTAGGCTTCGACACAGCGACAGAGGTAGCACTGCTAGGGATTTCTGCGAATCAAGCAGCTAAAGGTCTGCCTATCTGGTCAATCCTAATATTTCCAGCTTTGTTCACCGCAGGTATGTCCCTGATTGACACCACTGACGGTATTTTAATGCTTGGTGCTTACGGCTGGGCTTACGTAAAACCAATCCGCAAGCTCTACTACAACATGACCATTACCCTTGTTTCTGTACTAGTTGCTGTGGTCATTGGCGGAATTGAGGCTCTGAACATTATTGGTGATCAGTTACAACTGAAAAGTCCGTTTTGGGATTTCATTAGTCAACTAGGTGATAACTTTGGCACAATTGGTTACTTAATCATTGCCATTTTTATATTCAGTTGGTTACTTTCGACCATCATCTACAAAGTCAATAAGTATGATGATTTGGAAGTCACTAGTGCTACAACTGCTAAAGACACGAAGAATAGGCATTGAGCCTTTAGTGGATCTAGGAGATGCGATCGCCGACGAATTATCTCTGCCTTTTGATCGTATTTCTTTGGAAATGATATATCGTGGTTTGTACCATTTTAGCGTTGCTTACGCTCAAGGTAAAGCTACAGACCCAGTTAAGTACTTCACCGCAAAAGAAAATCAGGATTTAGGCGTGGTCAAAGCACTCCGAAAACCTGTCCACAAGCTGGATTTATCACCTTTTCCTCTACCCCCCTTGACAACCGTGCAATTCTCTTAACCTGTCACGGATGACTCAGGACTAACAAATAAAGGGCTTGTCCAAACCTTAGAATCATCAATCTGACGACCTGAAATATAAACTGCTACAGAGCCGTGGGGACTAAATTCCGGTTCTAGAATAAAACTGCCACTAACATCTCTAGACATAGGAGTTGCACTTAAACCTTCTAGGGCCAGAAAAAGTTCTGCGCCACCCAATTCTTGCCTTAATATTCCTTGGTTGAGGATATCCTTGCCACTAAATTCCCAACTAAATTCCGGACAATGGATATAAGGATTGCGCTGTAGCGAACTTCCGACTTTGGTGTAACTATCAATTTGAACGTGTAGCCGAAATTGCGCGTGGAGTAAGTCTGATAAATCTAACTCAATCGCATCAGAATCTCCATAAGTATCTGAACGAAACTCTAATTTTAATGCTCCGGCTCGTCTGACATACTCTTCTGGATGTTCCAGACCATAGACTTGATAGCTTTGAACTATGGTATTTGAGTATTCTAGAGTTCCGCGCCACTCAGCCCAACGATAGCGGTCTTTAATTCGTGCGCCACCCCAACGGAGACGGATTTTATGAGGAGCGTAACCAGCTTCTGATTGCAGATTCCGATGCCACAATAAACCATTATGGGTGTATGCTGTAATCTCATCCCAGCCGCTTGTACCAAGCAATCGATAATTAATAGTAATCGGATCACGGGCTGTGAATTCATCACCTTGAATGTGTGAACCAGACCATAACAAAGCAACTATGCGATCGCCTGTTGTCGCCCAAGTATGACGGGAGCGCAGAGCATGATTAATATCCAACTTTGTCAAGGCTGGGGCAATAATTCCTGTGACTCCACCATTTACCCCAAATACCGCCGTCCCTGGAACACCACCACCACAGCGTCCGCGATGCTCGTCACCATTGGCTGACACACCCACTTTATATCCCCTACTAATCGCATCTTGGTAAAACCAAGGAAAGTGTCCCCAAGCTGAACCAACTTCTACTAGACGTTCTAATTTGGGGTGATGCCAGTCAAAAACCGCACGCCGTCCGCCGACATGAGGAATCAATAAATGCTGCTCTGGATTGTGAATATAAGCAGCATAAAGTCGATCTACAGGCCAAGCTCCTGGTAACAATTGCTTACCCGTCATGTCTTCATTCCACTCAAAAGAGCGCACTTGTTTTCCTTGGCGATCATAGGGAAATAACACCTCATCACCTAAGAAGATCACATTGCGATCGCCTCCAACGGCGGAATTGCCACACCATTCTGTACCAGGGTAGCAAAGAAATTCACCTTCTTGTGTCACTTCCCGACACAGCTTAACATCATGCTGCCAGCATTTTTCAGTAATATTAAAGTCATTAGCCGTATATCCTAAAACATCTAGCCCGGCCACATCCCGACCGTAGGCAAAATTATACTCTGTATTATTGGTTCCTACTGTATTGTTGGAATGTACATGAAGGTCAGCAAAAAATGCGCGAGGATAAATTAGATTACTCTCTCCTGTAATCGGAGTTAGTTGACTTTGGATCTCAGTTCCCAACAGAGTAGCTTGCAGTAAGGTTTCCTCATTTTTATCCAGAGTCAAGTCAGTTTTTACTACTGCCCATCCTTGCGTCGGTAAATCAAGTAACTGCTCGTGCAAACCATCTCTGATTAATTGCAACTTGCCAGACAATCCCCAACAGGTATTTCCCCAAACATCTTCTACTCGTAACCGTACAGGGAAAGAAACGCTGGTTTTGACAAGTCGGGGAGTGATAATTGTTACTTTAAATGGTAGTGCTGGCACAATATCAATCACCACATCACCGGGAACTTCAGCAAAGCGAGAAGTACCGACTGGATCTAAGTAAGCTCGAAACCGGAAACCTTGCTCAACAAAAGTTTGTACCCTTGTACCTGGCCCTCCGCCACGGCGATCTCCTAATCTTATTATTATGCGATCGCCTGGTTTGAGGTAGCCATCGATAATATCTACAATAATTGCCTTTTGATAAGGACGTTCATGACCCTTCTGATCAAATCGCACCTTCAACGACTGCACCGTTGAAGGACTTTCACCGGGAAGTGGCGGACGAGCTTGGTATTCTGCCGAAACGTAATTAGCTATTGTTGGGTCTTCCGTTTGAAACAATGCCCAATCCGAGTAGAATTTAAATGTGACCTTAAACCAAGCACCATCAGCAATTCCGGAAGAACCAACCTCATAATCAAGTAAAATTTCTTGCCAACTGCCAGCCTCAAACTGCTGAGTAGCACAGTGTAAACGACCAAGAAAAGGTAATGTGCTGATGTATTCTAAATATCCTTGGGGATGTGTATATTTTCCCAATAAATCAAATATCTTGTCTGACATAGGATTTTCCCTAAATAATTTCAACACAGAGGGATGCAAAGTTCAGAGCCTGGTTTTAGCTTGACAGCAGCATCTCTTGTTAATAATAATGGACAAAATTGTAAGTTGTGATCTTTGAGTGTCTTATCAGAGGGAGCAGTGGATGATGCTGTGGATTGTCGGGCATTTACTGGCTGCTTTTATTGGGGTTAGCTTGGGTTTGATTGGTAGTGGGGGTGGGGTGCTGGCGTTGCCAATTCTAGTTTATGTCATGGGTATATCCCCGAAATCTGCGATTGCCATGACTTTGGTAATTGTCGGTAGTGTTAGCTTATTGGCATTAATTCCCCACTGGCGAGCCAAAAATGTTGATTTCAAGACTGCATTAATTTTTGGTTCGGCAACAATGCTAGGAGCATTTGCAGGGGCGAAAATTGCTACATTGCCAGTCGTTACCGAAGCTTTTCAAATGATGCTGTTTGCAGTCATGATGTTACTGGCTGCGGTGTTGATGATTCGGCGTAGTTCTAAGCCTGTGGTAGTAGATGAGAAATTGGTCTTATATTCCCCACCCGTTTACAAGTATCGCTGGGTGTGGTTGATGAGTGAAGGTTTGGCGGTGGGGGTGCTAACTGGGTTGGTTGGTGTTGGTGGTGGATTTGCGATTGTTCCGGCTTTGGTGTTGCTAGGAAATGTACCCATGAAAAAGGCGATCGGAACATCCTTGTTAATAATCGTATTTAAGTCATTTGCAGGTTTTTTAGGCTACTTGGGACAGGTTTCTTTAAATTGGAACCTGACCTTATCCTTTATTGTGGCTGCCAGTGCCGGAACGATTCCTGGTGCATACTTGGCTCAGTTTGTTTCTGCTAACAGACTTCAGAAAACTTTTGGTTATTTTTTGGTTGCGGTTGCAGCTTTGATTTTGGTGCAGAATCATCATCATCCGCGATCTTCACAGACGGGAAATCATAGCACCGCAAGGATAATCTAGCATCATTTTAGGGGGTAGCGATTCAATTAATTCAGGCATTTTCATCTCCCATAGAGCTTTTGCCATTTTATGATTTATGCTATCCCTGTGCCTTAAATAATCGCCTCTGGAGGCCTTAGCTGATCTAACTGCTGCTTAGTTTCTGCTTCTTTTTTAACGATTCCACTTAACTCAGCCTCTAAAAGAAGTTGGGTCACTTTCTCTTGCCTTCTATTCATTGCTGCTAAATGCAAATTAGTCCAAACTCAAGTTACTGACCATTAACGGTTTACTTAAAAATAGCCGTTTTCCTTATTTATTTGGGAATACTAAATCCAGAAATTATCAAGATTTAGTGGTACAGTCATGACTCCAGTTAGTATTTCCAGATATCGCATCAGTGGAAAACTCTACAATGGTTCCAGAACCCTGGTTGATCGAGGGGATCGGGAGACTAATACCAATTTTCTATGAAGATGCACAGAATGAACTGCCTGAAATCCTTGCTAGATAAAGGAACTATTCTATGCAGCCTTACATAGAATTGGTATAACTCATTAAGAGTAGTCATGAAACTACTGAAAAATCCTGAGCCGAATTTCAGCGAACTGATGCAGTTTCGTAATCAGTACACCATAAAAATCTTAACTCACCCCTAATCATCCAAACCTATAGCCTAGAAGCATATCAGAATAGCATTCGTGAGAGGTTAAGGCTATAGAGTTTTTGTCAATAAGTAATAGTACTTAAAATAATGCGGAAAATCGGGTTAGTCAACAGAATTTTTGGGCGTGCGAGGGCTACGCCTACGCGTTATGTTTAAAACCCACATTCGTTCTTGCCTCAAAATCCAGTATAAAGATGAATTTAATACTCGCTATTGCATCTAAATTTAAGTATTATTGCTAATTGACAAAAATGATTTGGTCTTAAACTCTCACGAATGATCAGAATAGTGATGCGTTGGTAATGGAAGACTGCGGCGGAATTTCCCATATTTGACCGCAAAAACTATTGAGAAGTTAAATTAAACCACTTCCGAGGAAAATTATGCCATGTTAACTCAACAATCTAATAAGGTAACTACATCTGAGCCAGTTAAAGTGCAGCGTCGCCGCTCTGTGCCACTAAAGTTAATACTCATTGCCCCCTTTATCATTCAAATATTTGCTGCTGTGAGCTTGATTGGTTATCTCTCAATTCGCAATGGTCAAAAAGCAGTTAATGATGTGGCTACTCAGTTATCGATTGAGATTGGCGCGAGGATAAATCAGTACCTCAACAGCTACTTAGCGACTCCTCATCTCATTAATCATATTAATGCAGATGATGTTCATCTCGGCAAATTAGATTTACAAGACTTCTCAGCAATAGAGCATCATCTCTACTTTCAAATATTCCAATTTGACTCTGCTGTTAGTACTATTGACTTTGCTAATTTACAAAGAGATATGAGAGGCATTAATACGCTAAACAACAAGCAAGTGGGTATGTTAGTTTCAGACCACTCTGCGGATCAGTACGAGTATTCTGTAGACAGCGATGGAAATCGAATGAAATTGTTGAAAACGAATCACGGATATGATCTGAGGACAAAAAGCTGGTATCAAAAAGGACAAAAAAACAAGCTGCCTGGGTGGAGTGACATTTTTGTAAATGGCGAGAGTAGAACCCTGGCTATTAGTGCCTACCGTTCGGTTTTTGATAAAAACAATAACCAATTAGGCATCTTTGCTGTTAATCTTCGACTTTTAGACATCAGTAAATTTTTAAAAAATCTACAAGTGGGAAAGTCAGGGAGAGTTTTTATTGTTGAACGAAATGGAAAGCTCGTAGCAAGTTCACAAAATAACCCCAGAATTTTTTCAAGTAGTAATCTGCCTAATGGTCAAAAAAAAATTCAGCGATTCAGTCCCCAAGAAACCAATGATGTTTTGATTAATGAAGCCGATCAGTATTTGACATCACGATTTGGCGAGATAGGAAAAATCAACAACAACCAGCAACTTGCTTTTCTCAAAGATGGTCAACGAAACTTTCTTCAGGTAACGCCCTTTAAAGATAAATTTGGTTTGGATTGGCTAATTGTAGTAGTGATACCAGAATCTGATTTCATGGAGCAAATCAACGCCAACACCCGCACCACAATTTTCCTATGTGTCTTGGCTTTAGCCCTAGCCGTCATCTCTGGGATCTACACATCACGCTGGATTCTCAGCCCTATTACTCGCTTAAACAAAGCCTCCCAAGAAATCACCAAAGGCAATCTCGACCAAAAAATCCAACCAGAAAATATCCTTGAACTTGATCAACTAGGACAAATCTTCAATGAAATGAGTCATCAACTCCAAGCCTCATTCCATACCCTAGAACAAAGCAACCTTCAACTAGAACAACGAGTTATTGAACGCACTGCTGAACTGCTTGCAGCCAAGGTAATTGCAGACAATGCAAATCAAGCAAAAAGCGAATTCCTCGCAAACATGAGCCACGAACTGCGTACCCCTCTCAATGGTATTCTTGGCTATGCTCAAATCCTCGGACGCTCGAAAGTTCTTCCCGAAAAAGAACGACATGGAGTCAACATCATTCATCAGTGTGGCTCTCATTTACTCACTTTAATTAATGACGTTCTCGACATCTCCAAAATTGAAGCCCGCAAACTCGAACTTGCTCCTAATGCCATTCATTTGCCTTCACTGGTGCAAGGACTAGTAGAAATATCACAAATTCGGGCTGATCAAAAAAGGCTCAACTTCTGTTACGAACCTGATCCTAACTTACCGAGTGGCATTATTGCTGATGAAAAACGGTTACGACAGGTGTTGATTAACCTGTTAGGTAATGCCATCAAATTTACCGATCAAGGTAGTGTGACTCTGAAAGTTGAACCATTAAATTCAACTACCAATCAATTTGCCTTTGCTGATCTGCGTTTTTCCGTCACCGATACGGGAGTTGGTATTGCTCCAGAGGATGTGCAGAAACTATTCCGAGCCTTTGAGCAAGTAGGCGATCGCAGTCGTCAAACTGAAGGCACAGGTTTAGGACTAGCGATTAGCCAGCAAATTGTGCAGTTGATGGGTGGACAGATTCAAGTCCAAAGTCAACTTGGTGTGGGAAGTGAATTCTTCTTTGAAGTACAACTACCTTTGGCCACGGACTGGACACAACAGCAGACAAGTGGGGCGGGCAATATTGTCAGTTATCTTGGGGAGCAAAAACGCATCTTGGTGGTGGACGATCGCTGGGAAAATCGCGCCGTAATTCTGAATCTGCTTCAACCCCTCGGTTTTGTGATCATAGAAGCCAACAACGGACAAGAGGGCTTAGACAAAATGCGCGAACACTTACCAGATTTAGTGATTACAGATTTAGCAATGCCTGTGATGGATGGTTTAGCAATGCTGAAACAGTTACGCAATACGGAAGATTTGAAACACCTCAAAGTTTTGGTATCGTCAGCTTCGGTAGCCGAAATAGACCAGCAGATTAGTATCGAAGCCGGGGGTGATGATTTTCTGGCTAAACCGATTCATGCTCAAGATTTATTTCATGCTTTGGCACATCATTTGCAACTCACTTGGAACTATGAAGAAATCGTGGAGCAATCAACCTCTACTATCCCTGTATTGGCTTCTTCATCAGAACTGATTACTCCTGATGCTGCTGACTTACAAGTTTTATTAGCACTGGCTCAAGAAGGACGCTTAAAGAAGTTGGCTGTCGTGGCTGAAGAGATTGGACACAAGGAGCGGCTCTATCAACCTTTTATTCAGCAAGTTTTACAACTGGCCCAACGATTTCAGTCCGAAAAGATCGAGGAATTAATTCAACTGTATCTGACCCAAAATCACCTTTAAGGAGAAAGTGAAGATGAATGCAGCCGTCATTTCTGAGGCATTGAGTGATATGGGCTATGATGCAATACGCTTGGGTTAAGCGTTTTTTTCTTCTCTCTGTGTACTCTGCGTCTCTGTGGTACCCTGGGGGAAGCCGCTTTGCGTCTACGTTAAAAAAACTGACTTTAACAAAGACTTTTAGCCTTAACCCAAGCGTATTGATCCGTGTTAATCAATCGTGCGTATAGATGCATTTGCCATTAACAAGACACTCATCATTAGCATGATGCTACCTGCAACACTAAAAAGAATTGTGATATTTAAAGCGGCTAAGGTGCCAGCTAAAGCGTAGGAAAAAGGAGCAACCCCAAAGGAAGAAAGCATTCCCAAGCTCATAACTCTCCCTAACATTTCAGGTAAAGTTTGCTTTTGAATCCAGGTAATTCCTACAACAGTAAAAAAGCCGCTACAACACCCCAGTATAGCGATTGTCACGCCAGCCCAGACTATATTTGATATGTACCCAAGCAGGAACATACCAAAACCTTGGATACTAGCAAGACTCAACATCAGAACTCCAAGCTTTGGAAGACGGCGAAGGAATCCAGGCATTAGTGTCCCTAACAATCCACCACCACCCAAAGCCGAATTCATTATGCCTAAAGTAATGACACCACCAGGAAAGCGACTTTGAGCCAGTGATACAATGCCAACTTGCAATGGGCCGACGAAAATTAAGTTTAATATCGTGATGACTAGCAAAACCACTCTGAGCGGTGGATTATGCCACACATAGTTTAATCCCTCACGAATACCAGCAATTAAACTAAAAATCTTGCTCTTTAACGTGGTCTTTTTCATAGATGAGTCAAAAGCAGGACTTGGTTTCCGCCTGCCTTTCATCAGTAGAAGTGTTAACGTTGTGACTAGAAAACTGGCAGTATCTATGGCAAATGCTGTCTGAATACCGGTTGTCGCAATTAGTAAACCGCCGAAAGCAGGCCCAATCAGTACTAGGAGTTGGGTAGTTCCCATACTCAAAGCGTTACTTGCTGCTAACAATTCCTTTGTTACAAGACTGGGTATAATCGACCTGGCGGCGGGGATGAAAAAGCCATCTACGACTCCAAAGCTGATGGCAAATAGGTAAAGATGCCATAGTTGCGTCGCCTGGAACATAACCAACGCCGTCAGTAATGCCATCAGCACCGCACGCAAAGCATTGGCAACAAGCATGATTAACCGGGGTGGTAGGCGATCGCTAACTACACCACCAATGAGCAGAAAAACAGCACGGGGAACCGCCGCTGCCATCAGTACTGCACCCAAGCTGACAGGAGAGTGAGTCAACTGGATAGTCAACCAAGGCAATGCCACTAAGTAAAATTGATCACCCAGGAGTGAAACGCTTTCACCAATATACAGAAGGAGGAAATCGCGTACTAAGAGGGGCTGCCAAAGAGGTAGCTGTTGTGTACCATCAACTTTTAGTTTTCCCATAAGGGTTAATTGACCGAACAAGGCAAAAGTAAAAAGTAAAAATTAAAAAGTAAAAAGTGAAAAGATAATCCCAATAAATAAATTTAGTTGCTCAATACCTTTGCCAAAATAAGAGCCTAGAAAAATTTTGACGAAACTGGCAAAATTACCCATACATAAGCGTTTCGCTTAAAAGGTAGTTTGTCATC
>CAZZZY010000152.1:0-10499 GCA_964658545.1 uncultured Acetobacteraceae bacterium
GGGAAAAGGCGGCAATCCCAATAACAATTTTCGGCTCAAATAGGGAATTATGCCCTGATTAAAATAGCTGCTAATGAAACTCGTAAGCTTGTGGCTTTAATGCCATCCATTGCAATCAGGTTAAGTTGGTCGGTATCTTGCACTAATTGCACTATAAAAGTTTCATCATCTAAATTAGTTTTACTGCCTTCTGTGTACTCGCGCAGCAGCTTCTGGACTGGTTTTAATTCCTTCCATGTACTGAGTTTTTTGATAGTATTCTTAACTGTAATCGGTTCTAATCCTCCTGGTAAGTTATCAAATTGCTTCAGCCGTTTTTTGATGACATTAATACGTTCTGAGGTGATATTGAGATTTTCTAATGTCTCTTCCTGTTGTAGTTCAGCAGCCCAATAGCTTTTGACCTTAACTAATTGGTTGTAAAGATTATTAGCAGATGAAAGTAGATGCTTGGCAGAGAACACGCTACTTGCTTCTGGAGTATTGGCAGATGTAGCAATCGCCATACCATAACCATCTTTTTCTCCAGTTTTGTCATTCCAGAAGATAGTTTGTGCTTTTGAAGGTATTGCTTCGCCATTTGGGCCGAAATATTCCACTGTTAGCGCTATCAATCCAGTGGCTTCGTCCTTGCCACCTGTAAAGCGACCTAAAGTAATGGGATTAGCTTGATAATCTTCACCTAATTCTTTGAGCAGTTTACTCAGTTCTTCACTATATAAAATCTCATTGTGAGTATATAGATTACTGTTCGTTTCCTGTTTGTTATAGGCTGATTCTTGTAAATTGCCCTGCTCCATCTTTCTGGCTTTAACTAAGCTTTGCAGGAAGTCGATATACCCTGGTAGGACTTCATCATCAAATAAGGTATCGCCATATATGGAAGCACCCAGACGCTCAACATTAGAAATCGTGGGGATATCTCCATCTTTTGATGCTAAATCTCCTACCAGTTTTTTATTAAGGTTAGCAAGACGTGAAGCTTGTCTCAATAATTGGTTTTCACTATTAGCGTAATAGATATAAATATTTTTGGCTTGATGCTGCTTGGGTCGGTCAATTCGACCTATGCGCTGCTCCAAAATCATGGGATTCCAAGGCAGGTCAATATTAATTAAATAGTCTGCATCTTGGAGATTTTGACCAACTGAAAGAGTTTCTGAACCAATAATAACTGCTAGTTCTTCATCTGCTTTTGGTCGTTCTGCTGGGTTTTTGCAGTTAGCAGCAGGAGCAAATAAGCGAAATATTTGTTGACGTTTAAGATTAGTTTGATGGTTAGTTCTTTTCAGGGCGTTGTTGGGATTAACCACAATTGGGTTATTGGCTGAATTGTTGGGATAATACCGTTTGGTAGAGCCAATAGCCATGCCAATACCTTTGGCTGCAATTGTTGTATCTTTAGCCATGTAACGGTAATAGTCAACCACTGTGTCACTAAAGGTAGAAATCAGCAGCACCTTATGGCCAAGGCTGACTAATTCTTTGACTTTATTGCTGACTTGTTCCCGTTTATGGTCAATAACAAATTCACCAGCTAACAGGTTTTGAATTTGTTCTAATTGTTTGATATCGCCCTCACAATCTGAAAGAATTCTATGATAAATAAGTTGTGCTTTGGTGGAATCGGGGCGTAAAGACTCAGTGACAATATCAATAGAACGTCGCAATTGTTGGCGTTTTTGTTCTTGTTCAGGGCTATTTTCTTCGTCTTCCTCCTCGTCTTCTTCTTCATAATCTTCATCCGAGTCTTCGCGGTCAGAAAAATCAAATAAATCCTCTTGTTTCTGCTTTTTTTCTGATTGAAACCCGTAGTGGATGAGTAGAAATTCTTTTAAACCGTCAGCATCGGGAGCAACATTTTCTAAGCGTTGCTGAAGAAGCCGAATCTTATCCCCAAAGCTTTTAATAGTGCGGTTAAGGGCATACATACTCGATTCTGCCCGTTGCAGGAAGAAGCGTCGCTGATTACTCAACAAACTGCGCTGTTCTGGATTACCTGTAAGGTAGCGAATCGGGTCAGCAAAGGGGATATAGAGACTGGTTTCAAATTGGGTGAAGATTTGGTCTAGTGCTTGTTCGGTGGTGGGTTCAAACTCCACTGGCAACCATTCTGCTACCCGTTTGGCGTAGAGATTCAGGTCAGGGGTAGCATCGCGCAGCATCTGCCGAGTGCGCTGGAGAAACAGTTCTCGGTAGGTGCGGCGAAATAGCTCAGTGTTATCGGTAAACGTTTCTACACCAATCTCGCGGTTTTGGAACCAGTGGAGAAGTTCTGGTGGAAAACCATGTTCACTAAAACCTTCAGGGCGGCTCAGGAAAGGTGAGAGGATGTTATAGATATCTTCCCGACGGTTGTTCCACGGGGTAGCGGTTAGTAGTAAAAAGTATCGCTGCTTTCCTGATTTGCGATCTTGTTCTTGAACTTGCAAACAGGTTTTATGGATGCGGTTTTTGTAGTTGCGGATGCCTTCGTGTGCCTCATCAATAATAATTAAGTCCGCACCACCGTAGCGAATCAGATTTTCAGTAAACCCACTACCTTTACGGCTCATGAGGTTTTTATTGAAGAGTTCGTAGTCTCGCTTGTCATAATCAAAACCCAACTCTGCCATTTCTCGGTTCCAGTTATCATGCAATTTTTTGGCGGCAATAATGGCGATTTTGGTGCCAGGGTTTGAGGCGCGGTAAAGACAGGCAACAGTCGCGGCTAATCGAGTCTTACCCAAGCCCACCGCATCGGCACAAACAGAAATACCAAAGTCTTGCATTACCCGCAGGCAGTGTTGCGCCCCAGATTTTTGATGTTCAAACAAGATATCTTGGTTAACTAGTTGGTCTAGCAAGTCACTGCCTTCGACTCGGAACTGGCGGGGGCGTTGCTGTGCCAGCCAATATAGGAAATCATTAGGCGTGCCGTGGTTGCCTGCCAGGATTATTTCTACAGCTTGCTTGAAGCCAGCGATTTCGCTGTAGTCAGGAATTTCTAAAGATTGGCTGACAGATGCAGGTATTTGGGGAGATGTGTCGTAAGTACCAGTGCTGGTTTTGACTCGAAAATCATTTAATTTAGTTGGTGGGTGGTCGGGGTGTACTTCAACTTGACCAACAATGCGTTCTGGTTCTTGGCTGTCGATGGTGACTTGCACCAATTCGTCATCAGCAACTTGAATATCTTCTATTTTGTCGAGATTTTTACCCGTTATTTCCACAGTGGTGGTTTCCCCTGGTGGAAATTCGTCAGGGGTAATAGTCTCAATGACTGGTTGTTGAAGTTTGGTACGTCGTTCTCGTTCTGCGAGTACCTGCTGTAAAAATTCTTGGCTCAGATCAAAAGTGGTATCTTCCCGTTGCCACTCGGCATCAAATTGTTGGATGCTGTTGGCAATTTCTTCTGCATCTAATGGCGAATCCCAAGAGTAGAGAAATGTGACACTTTCGGCATTTTTGGTATAGGCGGCATGGGTAAAGTTATCAGAACCTTCATGCAGGATATGATTTTCTAGAACATCGGTAAGAATACCAGTTTTTTTGTGATAGATGCCTCGCCCTGAGTTCATCTTCACCAGTTTGATTTGCAAAAAGCCCAAGCGGACTAACTCTGCCATAATTCCAGTACCAGAGAAGGCGCTATCTTCCAAACCCTGAAGGAATTCAGTTAAGGTGCGGCGGGTAAACTCAGCGCGGTAATTCGGGTCTTGTAGTTTCTCTAGTTCTTCAATATCAGTGCTTTTGGTAAAACCCTGCCAGTCCATTAACAGGCGAATTTGACCTTCTGTGAGGACAATTTGTTGGAGTGGTTCTTCATATAGCTTTAGTACCCCACTATCAAAATAGGCAGTGGAACGACGATAGATTTGGGTACGTTCTAAGATGCTAGAAATAAAAGGATGATATTTATCAAATTCATCAGGTAAGTTTAATTTCCGACGGCGACCTTTAAGTTCTAAAAAACTCCCAACTAGCAGTAATTTTTCTTTATAAAACCTTTCTTTTTTGAGGAATTTTTCAATAAGATTCAGCTTGCTAGTTCTAAGTAGAGTAGGGCTGGGTAAATTTCCATCTTTGAGGAGAGTATATTCAAAAATCTTGGCACTTTTCGGGTCAATTCGCAGCAGTCTATAAGCAACGTGTTTGTCACCAAGTCCCAAAAAAGTGATAACTTTGTGCAGGCGATTTTCAGCGTCTCGATGCTTGAATATCAGCCAATATTGATTGTCAACGCCTTTGATGAAGTTGCCTTCTAGTAGGTAGTAGGGGCGTTGTTTGCGGATGATATCTTGAATGGCAGCTTCCAGCATAGGTGGGGGTAAGGAGTAGGGTTTACAGCCAAGATTCAACGGACAATGCTCTTACCTGTATAATTCGCTGAAAGTCGCTGTCGGCTGATATCACGGTAAGACTGTGTTGTAGAGCAAGAGCAGCAATCCAGAGGTCATTTTCATCAAAACCCAGGTCTGTTATCTGAGTTTTTCTCCGCTTGCTTTTGTCTTTGGGGCCAAATTGTCTCATCAAGGCTGCTTTGAGTTGACCATAAATGGTAGCCGTGTCCTCTGTAACTCCGTAGATGCGTATATCTGCGAGAAATTCTGTCAACCGAGCCAGATTAGTTTCTCTGTTGGCAGAATTTTCCATCATATATGTAAGTTCTCCCTGCACAATTACGCAGGTGGCAATGTTTAATTCTCCAACCTCGGCTATTCGACGAATGACGTTTGGTTCGCCGAGGATGATAGCGCTACAGTGGTTTGTATCTAGTAAATACATTACTCAAAAGGATTTAAGTCATAATCGAATTTGGCTTTGCCACGAGTGGCGTAAACCGACTGAAGACACTCTTGAAAGTCATCGCCTGACCAGGTTCCGGCGTGTCTGAGGATGGAGCGTCCAGAAGCTGGACGGTAGGGTAGTTGAGAACTGTCAATTGGGGTTTCTTCTGAGTTAACTTGTGGAGGAAGTGTATCTTTTTTTGCTGATTCTTGCTTGGTTTTGAGAAAGCGGAGAAAGTCTAGAGTTTCTTCTAGGAGAGAGTCTGGGGAGGATTCAATTTCTTGGAAAAGGAGTTCTTTGATAGTCATAAAGGTATCGCTTAGGTTATGGGGAAATGGGGAATGACTTCATCAATCTTTTCCATTATCACAATAGTTTGTTTGAGCGCTACGATAATTCGTTGGTAATGTTGGATATCTTCATCGCTGAGGGTACGTCCTTTGCGGTCTTTGAGCCATTTTTGGCAGACTTGATAACCACCAACGTAGAAGTTCCAGACTTCTTCAGGGACACCAGTAAATTTGTCACCTTTTTTGTTGATTATGACAGCATCTTGGTTGTATTTGGGATGTCCTGTATCGACTAGATTATTACCGTGATTTTCAACAAATTTAGTGATTAAGTTGTCGATTTGGGGTGATTTCATTAAGTGCAGTGATACTAATTTTTCACCATAATTTGCTAGTTGGTGGAAGAGTTCGTTATTGCTGGTGAGGGGGACGCGGGGGAAGTCAATTTTGAGGAATTCGGCGTAACGGGTGCGGTAGGTGGGTGAGTGGAATATGGCGTAGATGTAGTAGAAGATGGCTTCTGGGGTGGGGGTGTAGCCGAGTTTTGAGGTGATGTCTTTGAGGAATGCGGGGGAAAGATTGGGGCGTATTTCTTCTTCTAGTTCTTTGGGATTATTTCTCTCAGGATAGATATACAATGGAAAGAAGTAGGGGGTTCCACGATTACTATAAAAAAATCTATCTGTGAATAAACTATCTACAGCTAAAAAATGAGAATATGGTGCATCAGGTAAGACGACTTGCCTCATAATGGATATACCAATATTTGGATTTAGTATGTTCCTAAATACTTCATATCTCGGATATGCTAGGAAGCCCTTTGTCTTCCCAGAATAAAAAGTATAAAACTCACTGAATGGACACTTTTGTATTTTGTGAAATAAGCTTTCAGGTCTTGGATGTCTTCTCACATCTTCCATAGCTAATTTCAGTATCCAATCTCTGCCGTCTTCTTCTAAATCATATTTTTGTCGAATTTGAGATTCTGATAAACAGCAAATATCATAAATTACTATTTTTAATTCTTCAGTTGTGAAGTGCATAGTAAATTTATCTCTTTTAGTCTGCACTCCAGAAGCGGAATTAGTAAAAATATCTAAAATTGAATTATATACATCGTATTCACTTTTGAAATCCAAGTCTTTTTCACAAAAAAAATAATATTTTGTTTCTTTGGGATTTAGCTTCTTCCATTGAGTTTCTTTAAGAGATTTAGCGGCAAGATATTGATACTTGTATTCCTGCTTTCCATAAATATCAACAAAGTTAATTACTGAATCGGTTGATAACTCAAGTTCTTTGGTCTTATTAGCAATAAAAATCCCTACTCCTTGTTTTATATCAAATACACCTTCATCTTTCGATCCATCAGGACATTTTTCTTTTTTATCAACACTGCCATGAAGGTCAAGAATATTAACTTCATTAAATGAAGCTAAGACGCTTTCTCTTAAGGCTCTATGAGTTACTGCATCTAAAAAAGTGTTATTGATAATAAATGAGACAATTCCTTTCCCTACTTTTTTTATTTTGTCTTGAGCAAATCTCAGAAACTTCCACTCTTCTCTATTAAGGTCTGCTTTCTTTTCATTTAGTCCTTTTTTATAGTCTTCCATTAAATTCATAATCCATTTGCCTTCAAAAATAGAAGGAGAATATGGAGGATTACCTATGATAACCATTATTGGCTTATTACGCTTGATTTCTAAAGCAGCTTCACCTTCTTGTGCTATGAACTCTTCAAAAGAAATTTCTGGGTTATCTGGTGCAGCTTCTTCTAGAGAATTAGTGAGATAAACTTCCAAGCGTTTACCGCCATCAAACTGATATCCTGTCTCTTCCAAAAATAATCCAAGTTTGAGATGCGCTATCGCATAAGGAGCCATCAATAACTCAAACCCAAATATTCTGGGTAATAACCGCTCTTTTACATAACTAGACCAAGACTTCTCTACTAACCCTTCTGTCAGTTCGTCTGGAAACTCTTGAAAACGCTGGTAAATCAGCTGACAAATCCACAGTAAAAATGTACCAGTTCCACAAGCTGGGTCAAGAATCATTACCTCTGGGTCAGCCAAACCTAAAGGCTTGTTAAACTTTTCCTTAAGCAATTCATCAACCGATCTCACCATATAAGAAACCACAGGCTCCGGTGTATAATAAACACCCCGACGTTCACGCATCTGTGGCTTGTAAGCTGCCAAAAAATCCTCATAGAAGCGAATAACAATATCTTCCCGGTTCATCTTCAGTTGAAAATCCGCGAGAATTGCATCCATCTTGGCTGCCCGGAGTATACCAAAAATATCTGCGATCGCACCAATTAACTCATCTCCTAGTTCCTTTGGTGTCTGCTGAGAAATATCCTCAAATAACTTGCGGAGAAATGGGTTAGTTTCTGGTAACTGCTGCCAAGCAGATTCTCTATCAAAATGAGTTTCTTTTTCTCTACCTTCTCTCTTATCCCTTACGTAGCCAAATACCCTGGCAGTAAACAGCGCATAGGCAATAGTTTGGGCGTAAATATCCGCAAAACTATAGTCTTTCTCATTATCTGAAGTCAGTTGCAGTGTGGGCAATAACTCCTTTTGAAAACTCTTCAGCAACTTGTGCAGATAACCATCAGTTCCCTCATTTTTATAAACTCTGGGGATAGCTTGCTCAATCCGGCGTGCTGCCTCAGCCAGTGCCCTTGCCAGTTCGCCTGCTGTTTTTGCTGCTGGGTAAAATACCCAATCTACCTGGGGAATGGAACAGAATGATTTAGTAGCAATGGGCAATTCCCTTTGCTTGAGGCGATTTAAACGGGCTATCAGTTCTGCGTCGTTCCATTGGAAAGTTTCAATCTGTCGCTGACGTAGCCCCCCTTCAGTTGGCAGCACCAACGGCACTCGCCCAGTCCCTTCTGTAGTGGGTAGCAATAAATACATTACAGGCTGCTGTTCAAATTCTCTATTGGCGTAATGACCGTATATTTCATGTTGCTTTTCTTTTGATGTCAGAATTTTTTTAATTTCTTGGTCTGTTGCTTCATTTAATTCTGAGTAAAAGCCAATAGCAATTGGGCAAGTTTCTAAAGCTTCATTTTCATTTTTACCAGGACGCAAATACCAAAAAGCAGAACCTTGAGGGTCATGCTGCAATACTGGATATCCTAATAGTTCTTTTAATGCTTCAACACGATCAT
The DNA here is from genome assembly GCA_964658545.1 of uncultured Acetobacteraceae bacterium. Taxonomy (GTDB): domain Bacteria; phylum Cyanobacteriota; class Cyanobacteriia; order Cyanobacteriales; family Nostocaceae; genus Nostoc. The sequence continues at coordinate 8,248 of CAZZZY010000152.1, forward strand.
CCTCAGTTCCAACCATAAAGGCATAGGAATTATCCTGGTTGAAAGTCATAAACCACCAATCTCTTATTTATCTAATTTTTTGGGAGTTGATTAAGATGTTTATTGGTGGGATAGTTAGAGAGAACCTATGCAGAATGCTGTTGCAAGCGCTAATAATTAAACACTTGCAGCAAAATTGCCACAGCTAATCATGTCTGCACTAACAACAAGCTTGTGTATTGCAGACATTAGCTATAGAAAATATAGGAACTCAGCCCAAAAATCATCCTAAATAAACTATGGAGTCGAATATTTCGCCAGCAATTCTTGTCCGCGATCGGCCATCTCTAACAGCATTTTTTCTATCTGCTTCATAGCAATAGGTGAGGGCTGATTACGCCCATTTTCCCACCGATTAACAGTGGGGAAAGTTACACCTAATACTGCTGCAAACTGTTCTTGAGTTAGACCCGTTTTTAGGCGCAGTTCGCGGATAAGTTTACCGACTTCAGGCTGCTTAATAGCTAACGGCTTCTTGATATTCATTTAAATTAATACTCACTACCAAGGGCGGTAAGTGATATATCAAGTTACATACTATCTACATAAATTTAACTTCGCCGAGGTGGAAACCACTGAAGTTTGAATTTAGATAGCTAGGTAAAATTAGTTAGGCTTATTATTAGTAAATTTCTATTTAAATAAATTTCCAAATAACAATTAGACGTTATTAATAAGTAAGCTTACCCTTGAATCTCGATATATATAGCGTTAAGAATATTACATTATTTTTATTTCTACCACCGGGGAAACCAGGATTTATTAAAGGCGATAGTCTACTGGTACAAACGTCTGGTGGATTCCCATCTGATACCAGTGACCAGAAGCCAATCCCAGTTCCTCATAAAATGAAAAAGGACTGCTCAGTATTTTGAGCGATCGCCTCAGTAGCTAGGTTAAACAATACAGTCCCTCCCCACCGCACCTGATTCTTCTGGCTCTCCTCATTCAGCAACGACTCAATTTTATTTAGAATTTCGCCAAGGCGTAAATTCGTCAATTAGTAAATCTATATTTTCACCTTGCTGCCATTTCACCCAGACAGCCATGAGAAAATCTACCAATTCGCTTTTGTCAATCTCTACGCCACGTCTTTTGAGTTTGAGTAATTCTTCCTCTACATCTAAATCTGTTGAGCGTTTCACATAATAGGTGCGCCCAATCCAAGCATCATCTGACCGCTTACCTGTTGCAGGTCTGCCACGTTTACGAGGTTCTTCTTGAATTGGCGCTGTCTTTTGTGGTGTTGGAGTCTGTGTCACGTTACTCTCTGTAGTTGCCTCAGTAGGAAGTTCTGGCTCAAGTTGTGGTTCCTCTTTGGTTTCAAATAACTTTTTAAAAGGGCTAGGTTTAGGGTTGCTCATGACAATATCTCCTTACCCACCTCTTGATACTCCCGCCATGCTATTTTGCTGCTGCGGTCTTTTACTTGATAAACTGGCAACCCCTCCAGTGCCGCTTTTTCATAAACAGCAAATCGTCTAATCCCATGTTGAAATAGTGGTATTCCCTCTGCCTCTAATGCTTCCCGTGCCTGCTGTCCGGTTAAACGGGGGGCTGGGGGAATGATTGTAAGCAACACACGATAGCGCGAGCTGCCCAATGATTTGAGAGTGCTTACAGTTTGCAACAGCGCATCCATCGCTAAAGCATCAGGGGTAGTAGGCAAGATTAATAAATTACACCCGTCAGCGAGTGCTTCCAAATCTTCGTGGCTTGGTCTGGCTGCTGTGTCAATAACAATATGGTCAAAATTACGGCTGTGCATAGGAGCCTGTAGTAAATCTACAACTTTAAAGGGTAATGCTCCTCGCTTTGCCCATCCTGTAGCACTATGGTTTGGATCGCCATCAACTAGCAAAGTACTGCCATGCTGAGATAGAAAGCAAGCAATATGGATGGCGCTTGTCGTTTTAGCGACACCTCCCTTGAAACTGGCAAGGGTGATTATCACGAGATGTACTCCAGTAAATGCTGCTAGTTTACTCTTAAAATGGCGAAAATTTGTATTTCTTTATTTATAGAATGTTCAATTGGCGAAAATATAACATTTCGCCAATTCAAAAATATAAAATATCCTAAGTAGCAACCGTCAGCTTGGACGGACTAAACCTGAACAACTATAGTTTGAGTCACCCCCTCTTTGGATGGTCTACTGGGGGGTAAGCCGAAATACGTGGCAAATGGGACACGTTGTAAAGTTTTGTAAAGCT
>CAZZZY010000153.1:0-10414 GCA_964658545.1 uncultured Acetobacteraceae bacterium
AGTCCACTTAAGTGGACTTCTGCTATTAGCCCTGAACTTCAGTTCTGGGCGGGATTGCCTGTCTGCGTGACAGGCGGATTACTTGTTGCTCATACAGCGTGGGAAATGGTTACAGCCCATCAACGACTAACTCCATCAGAAAATGATGAGGCTATAGATAAAGACCAATTCAGTAATCCTCGAAGAACCTCTCCCCCTACCCCTCTCCGAAGCAAAGAGGGGAGTTTAGCTCCCTTTCAAGGGTAGGTATTTTGTATTTGGTCATTTTTTGACTATTTCAGCCGATGCTTAAATCCTAAAACGACCAAACCACGTTAAACAGTTGAGAAAATTCTCAACTATTTTTGAGATTTTAAAAAACCTACCCTTGAAAGGCTGGGGGGTTAGGTTTTTGATTACTGAATCAACGCTCTAACAACTTTGACTCTAAGAATCTTCATTAAAGCCAGAAATCTTTACTAAAAAAACATAAATTACGTACATTCACTGATGGAGGTTCCGATTTCAGGTAGTAGATTGTCTATAAAAACCCTTGGTCATCAAAAAGCCAGAGCTGGAGCGGATCATTTAGTGATCTACGACTTGTCTTAGGACTAACGCAAGAACAGTTTGCAGCCACTCCAGGCCTTACATATTCGACAATCAACCGTTGTGAAAGTGGACGACAATTTATGCCTTATCGGAGAAAATTTTTAAAAAGTGCAGGATACACAACCCTTTCTGCCTTATTGACTATGGGTGTTTTACAAAAAAAAGAAGGACATAGCACAAATGCTGCTATGGCAAGTTATGCAAGTAAAAATGTAAATTCTCCCCTTCGGCAATTAGCTGCCGCCAAGGGAAAACTTTATGGATCTGAAATTGATAGCACTTATCTAACGACTGATTCAGCTTATGCGGCGTTGCTTGCTGCCCAATGCGGAATTGCAACGCCTAATGGCGAGTTAAAGTGGAATGCTACTGAGCCGTCACCGGGAGTGTTTGACTTCACAAACGCGGATATAATTGCTAGGTTCTGCAAAGCTAACGGTATGCAGCTACATGGGCATACTTTGCTGTGGGGACAAGCGTTACCCAGCTACATTACTAGCTTTCCGCCAACAATGCAGCAACTACAGCGACACGTGGCTGGAGTGATGGGGCACTACGTTAACAGTACAGTTCTAACTTCGTGGGATATCGCTAACGAGATTATTGCATCTGGGCCAGATGCAACTAGTGATCAGACTTATGGGTTACTTCCTGGGTTAACGCCGGAATATATTTTGGAGCTATTCCAGTATGCTGCCTCCATTGACAGTAGCAAGCTGTTTTACTTGAATGATTCCAGTATGGAAGGCGCTACATGGAGATCGAATTGCTGGCTGAACTTGATCGAATATTTGAAGAATAATGGAGCTAAAATCGACGGTGCGGGTCTCGAATCGCATCTATGGTTTTCTAGTGCATATTCTTTTGACGCTACAGGATTTAGTTCCGTCTTAAAAAGACTTAACGATCTTCAGGTTAAACCAATAATTTCAGAATTAGACATTATCATTGATTTCCCACTACCCAGCACTATCCAAGCGTTAGACCAGATGGTAGCTGACAGTTACACGCGATATCTTGATCTATGTTTTGCGGCTAATGTTGATACAGTAATTACATGGGGGATTACTGATCGTTATACCTGGATACGTGATCCCAACTATATGCCAGCAAAATTTCAAGCCAATCCCAGTAGTCAGCAATTTCTGCGTCCGCTTCCCTACGATCAGAACTTGCAACCTAAACTTGCCCGCAATGCTATTGCCCAAGCTTTTCAGCAAGCAACTTAATACTTGCTCCTGCTAGTGGGTAACTTTGACTCGCTTGATTTTCAGATGTAAGGGCGATCGCTATGAAGGTTATGAGAAAGTAACTGCTCCTAAATTTTTTGAAGAAGCTTTTTGAGCGTGAGTTATACCTGTAACATCGCTGATATTCATACCTTCATAGCGTCTATCATTCCTCAAGGTTTTTATGCACTCACCAGTTCTGACATCCCAGATTTTTATAGTATCATCCTGACTACCACTTGCTAGAATTTGACTGTCAGAGCTGAAGGCAACAGACCAAACTAATTGTGTATGTCCCTCAAAAGTTTTAAGGCATCGGCCAGTGCTGAGATCCCATAGCTTCACTGTTTGATCTTCACTGCTACTTGCAAGTATGCAACCACTAGTGAGTAAAGGTAGCCGAATATACAGAATTACTATCAATACGCTTCGGATAAGCTCTTGGAGGATGAGAGGGATTTTGCTCCCTTATCTCCCTCATCTTCCCCATCTCCCCCATCTAGTCTGCACAAATAACTTTCCTTAACCGAACCGTATTGGAATATAACCCAGAGCGGGCACTCATTTCTTCAAGAGTATACCTGTTTCCAAAATTTCCCTGTTCCCTCTTAATTCTGACTCCTGAATTCTGTTTCGATAAAATTATAGACAACCCTGTACAGGGTTTTGTTTTATCTAGAGCAAATGGCGTGGATTTAGGAGAATCTAAAAGTATTTGATAGATCATTAGCATACTTTTAAAACATCTTCTCAGTCTTGTTAATTGCCATCAATTTAAAATTAACAATGTGGAAGAAAGCCTTAACCTAAATTTGTACTAACTTTAACTCAATCTTTGCCTACGCTGTATCCCTTAGTAAGAAGATTGTGTAGTAACTGTGGTAAAATACTGTATTTCCATCGGGTTTTAGATGTATTGTTACCATTAACCCAGAGCTAGAAGTCAAATTGGAGGTTCTTACGAGTTGCTGTTTACTGCATTAAGGATCGGAGATTCATGAAACTGCAACTGATCCAATTACATATACTCTGAGCTAAATTTACTGGAGCGTAGACCTATGAGACGCAAAGATGCTTTGCATAGCCCAAAACCAGGTGTCTACGCCGACAGCATGACATTTGCATATTTTCTGTGGAGTTTTCTTAACTATTCTTGAGGAGTACAAATGCTTGAGGCTATCGCTGTTGCTTGGTTATTACTGTTTTTTGGCGATTTTCTATCTACATTCGTTTACCACGTACCCGAGCACGTTTTTGGTAGCCTTCATTTAAAAACGCACCACTCCTGGAAAAAGGACTTCCGTCACTACGCTATTTTGACTTTTAATCCCCAGGTTCTTTTAGATGGTATCTTAGGAGCTTTGCCTTATGTACTCATAGCAGTAGTCTTGTGGTCTTTCTCTCCCATTGGCGTGATCTCTGGATTACTGCTTGGTCAGTTTCATGTATGGTGGAGACACATCAGTGTGCTGGGTTGGCAAACTTCAAAGCCTATAAATATTTTATGCCAAATTTTATTTATTACTACTCCTGAGAGACACTGGTTACATCATCACAAAACTAATTTAGGTTTTGGTGATATTTTCACCTTCTTTGAACAACCTGCACAAATGTGGTTACGCTGGCTTCGGTTACTCAGACTTCGTTTTCGCTACTCTCGGATCTAACTGAAGCTAGTGCTTACCTAAAGATTTTTTAAAAGTACGAAAAGCAGCTGCTTTTCGTACAAATTTGTGTTTTGCTAGATAGGGGATTATTCCAGTCTCAGAAATGTACTAGCAATATAGCGTTTCTCGACAAGCGTGAGGTACAATTTCGACCTCTCTCATAAAAGAGAGAGGCTTTGAATTTTCCCCCCTTCCTGAAGCGGGAAGGGGGTTAGGGGGTTAGGTCTGTTTGCATACCTGTACCACACCAGATTGAAAACATTCGTGACGGGTTAAAATGATATTAGTTTTGTCAATTCGTAATTATCCTTAATTATTAACCAGTAACAATGTATTAAATTAAGGAAATTACTGACTTTTCCTCGCAAAAATGAATAATGCGTTTAAATATTGTGCGACGCCGAATAGCCCGCCGTAGGCATCGCTGACTTAAAAATTGTGTTTTTTACCCTATTTTTCGCTAAATTTTAAGCATTATTACTTATTGACAAATGGTTAATAACCAACTTAGCCTATCACCGATGGATTGAAAATGGCTATAAGAGATATCAATCATAGACTTGAATCTATACCTTTATCGAATTATTAAGGCTTTATTTATAGTTTATCTAGATATTTGATCAAAGAGTAAGCGAGTTAGGCGAGCGGAAGGATACCTTTGATAAGGAGTTTAAAGGTATTTGCTACTGCTCAACTCCGCTGTTATATCGCCAATATTTTTGGGAAAACTAGTCTTAATTACTAAATTAGTATATCCCTAGATTTTTATGACAATTCCTCTCTTTTCCAGAGATGCTGGGCGTAGCTTGTTTATCCGAAGGGGTACGGATAGCTACGGTGAAGAAGGCAGGAGGCAGGAGGCAGGAAGCAGAAGGTTGCAATACAGTGTAGGCTTCTCTTCTATCCGAGAGGCTGCGCCAATGCAACTGGTACAAAGTGAGAAAATCCCCATTTTGGGAAACCTAGCGGCAGAGGTAGCAGATAAAATTAATCACTCGGCTAGCTTGAATGCGGTTAATTGGCAAACCGGGAGTTATGAGGTGTTTTATGCCGGCAGTTAGCCTCAAAAAGATTCTTAACAAAAAAGAGTTGCCATCTCTCCTGCATAACTTAGTCTACCAGTTCAACATTGCGATTGATGTTGAACTGGCAGACGGCACGAAACTGATTAGCATTGGGGAGCAAACTACAAAAAACCGATATCCAATTGAAGTGTCAGGAGAAATTATCGGTTGGGTAGTGGGGGAAGAACAGGCAAGTCTACTTGCGACTTTGCTCTCGTTTCTGGCAAAGCAGGAAGCTGAGAAGAAAGTACTCGCCAAAGAATTGCTGGAACGATACCAGGAAATTGATTTATTTGAGGATATCTCGACTCAACTCACAACAAGTTTAAATACGCGACAGATTGCCCAACTTGTGCTTCAGGAATTGAGTCAATTGATTGAATCGTCTGCGGGGATGATTCTGCTTTTGAGTCCAGATGCAACTGTCTTTGAAATCATTGCCGAATTTGGAGTATTTTTTGACGATAGTCAACCGGAACCAGGGAAGGGAATTATTGGCAACATTGTGCAATCCAACCGGTCAGAACTGATCAATGATGTGCAAGCCGATCCTCGATTAGATGGAGAAAAAAATGTTAGTGCCATGATTTGTGTACCGTTGCGAGCCAAGGGGCGGGTACAGGGAGCGATCGCTATTGGGACATCCAAAACTGAATCATATAAAGCCGAACACCTCAAGCTTGTCAGTATCTTTGCCTCTCAAAGTGCGATCGCCATTGACAAAGCTTTGCTTTACGAGCAAAGCACTCAAGCAGCCCTCCAGGCAAAAGCCCAGACACAGAAGCTTCAACAAGCTCTCCATGAGCTGCAATTGGCTCAAACTCACTTAATCCAAAGCGAAAAAATGTCCAGTCTAGGGCAACTCATTGCCGGAGTTGCCCACGAAATCAACAACCCGGTTAACTTTATTTGCGGCAATTTAAAGTATGTTGCCGAATATGCCCAAGACTTGTTACACCTATTGCAAAAGTATCAGAAATTCCTACCTGTTGTGCCTCCAGAGTTGGAATCAGAGTTAGACAATATAGACCTGGAATTTATCATGCAGGATCTCCCCAAACTGCTAGATTCGATGAAACTGGGCACAAGTCGCATCGTCGAAATTGTCCAATCCCTAAAAAATTTCTCTCGCCATGATGAAGCCGAAATGAAAGCCGTCAACATCCATGATGGTATCGACGGAACCCTAATGATTCTTCACCATCGCCTGAAAGCAGATGTTCGCCGTCCGGCAATTGAAATCATTAAAGAATATGCAAAACTTCCCCTGATTGAATGCTATCCCGGACAGTTGAATCAGGTATTTATGAACATCCTGGCAAATGCTATTGATGCGTTGGAGGAGACAATGGGTAATAGGGAAGGGAAAAATTTTCCTTCACCTCATCTCCTAGTTCCCCCATCTCCCTACTCTCCACTCCCTACTCCTCAAATTACTATTCGTACCCAAGTTGTTGATCCCCAGTGGGTTGTGGTTCGCATTGCCGACAATGGATCAGGCATGAAGGAGGAAGTCATCCGCCGCATTTACGATCCCTTCTTCACCACGAAAGATATTGGTAAGGGAACCGGATTAGGCATGGCAATCAGCTACCAAATTGTTGTAGACAAACATGGGGGAATACTCAAGTGTCGTTCTCAACCAGGTGAAGGCACAGAATTCTGGATTCAGATTCCGGTAAATTGTGCATTGGCAGACGCTGCTGAAGAACAGAATAGCACCTCTGCTTCGCCAACTGCCATAACGGAATTATCCCCCACTCCCGATGCCGACGGCTTCATTCCATCAGCAGCGCCAATACTCAAACCAACGGATTTGCTGATCCGTCATACTCATTTGATCGAGCGACTTTCACAGCACAGTCCAGATGTGGAAACTGCATCAGCCGATGAAATTTATCAGATGTTCCAACGCCAGCCAATTTCATTAAAGCTCTACGCCACTTTGTTATCTTGGTTCTGTTGTTCTAACCCTATTTAAAATACACCACTAAAAAAACCTCAACGATGTTTAAGCAATTTGATGAATACAACAGTCAGCTATTTGAACAATGTCCTATTGGGCTAGCATTATGCCGAACAGATGGGACGCTAATTCATCTCAACCCAGCTTATGCTGCCATTTTGGGGCGCACTGTTCCAGAAACCCTAAATCTTAGCTATTGGCAAATTACTCCTGAAAAATATGCCGTTGCTGACCAAGCTATCTTAGAGAACCTAAAACAAACTGGTCGCTATGGCCCTTATGAAAAGGAGTTAATCCACAAAGATGGGCATCTAGTCCCGGTGAGAATCTCTGGTCTGATAATTGAAAAAAATGGTGAACGAATGATCTGGTCTAATGTGGAAGATATGAGCGACCTTCGACGCGCTCAACAGGAACGTGAATATACTGAACAAATCCTGAAACAAAGTGAAGCCCGATATCGCTCTTTAATAACCGCGAGTACACAAATTGTCTGGGTATGTACAGCAGATGGAATTTGCTTTGAACTGACAAGTTGGATAGCCTATACAGGTCAAAGTCTAGCGGAAGCGGAAAATGGGGGCTGGATTGATGCCGTTCATCCTGACGATCGCGATCGCACAGCCCAAGTCTGGAGTGCAGCCGTGGCCACCCGCGTCCTCTATCAAACCGAATATCGGTTGCGTGGCAAAGACGGCAGCTACCGCCACTTTTCTGTCTGTGGTGCCCCCGTTCTAGAAGAAGACGGCAGTGTTCGGGAGTGGATTGGCACCTGCACTGATATTCACGATCGCAAGCTGGCAGAAGCCCAAAAGCAGTATATCGAGCAACGGTATCTCTCATTAGTAACTGCCACTTCCCAAATGGTCTGGACGGCATCGCCGGAAGGAATGGTAAGCTCGGAAATAGTCGGTTGGGAGGCATATACAGGTCAGAGTGCAGCCGAAATGATGGGCTGGGGCTGGTTGGATGTCATGCATCCCGATGACCGTGCCTACAGTGCTGAAGTTTGGAGTGCTGCTGTGGCAAACCGGAGTCTTTATCAAATTGAATATCGAATTCGTGCCCAAGACGGCACTTATCGCCACTTTTTTGGCAATGCAGTTCCTGTTTTGGAAGCAGACGGCAGCATTCGAGAGTGGGTTGGCACCTGCACCGATATTCACGATCGCAAGCTAGGAGAACAAACCCTGCAACGAAGCGAACAACGGTTTCGCTCTCTGGTGACAGCCAGTTCACAAATTGTCTGGTTGGCTACGCCTGAAGGACTGGCGGTGAGCCATGAAATGCCTACTTGGATAGCATACACAGGTCAGAGTGCAGCGGAAGTCGAGGGTTGGGGCTGGCTCGATCCGATTCACCCCGATGACCGTACCCACACTGCTCTTGCCTGGAGTACTGCTGTGGCAAATCAGAGTCTCTTTCAAACTGAATATCGATTGCGTGCCAAAGACGGTAGCTATCGTTACTTTGCTATCTGTGGCGCACCTGTCATGGAAACAGACGGTAGCATTCGGGAGTGGATTGGCACCTGCACGGATATTCACGATCGCAAGTTAACAGAAGCCGAAAATCAACGTTTGTTGGATATGTTAAATCATTCCACTGATGCTGTCATTGTGCGCGACTTTGAGGACAATATCACTCACTGGAGTCAGGGGGCAGAACGGCTCTACGGCTGGAGCAGTGAAGAAGTGAAAAACCAACTGATCACTCACAATCTGCTACACACAATCTTTCCAAAACCGCTAAACGAAATCCAGACAGAGTGTTTACAGCAAGGTATCTGGGAAGGCGAACTCCAACACACCACCCGCGATGGCAGATATGTCATTGTCCAGAGTCGCTGGACAATGCAACTGGATGCATTCGGTAAACCCTGCGCCACGCTGGAAATTAATACTGATATTACTGCTCGCAAACAAGCAGAAATCGCTCTGCGGCAACTGAATCAAAAACTGGAAGCTAGAGTTCTAGAGCGGACAGCTGCCCTGCAAAATACCTTAGCAGAAGCCCAGGGATTAAATGCTATTTTAGATAACTTAGCAGATGGTTTGTTAGTGGTAGACACCACAGGACAAATTACCCATTTCAATCCTGCCTTTTTAGGTATGTATGAATTGACAGAGGTATCTGTCAATTGTCACTACCTAGAACTACCTATATCTGGTTTAGCAGACCTGGTTACACGAACTCAGTCCCATCCTGGAGAGGTATTTTCTGCCGAAGTTACACTGACAAATGAACGCATTGGTCAGGCAGTGGCGACCGCCATTTTCAAAAAGACGGTAGATCAAGAACCCCCTGCTTGCTTCGGTTCAGCGTTGCTGATTCGGGATGTGACGGCAGAAAAAGAGATTGACAAGATGAAGACCGACTTCATCTCAACGGTTTCCCACGAACTGCGAACACCACTAACTTCTGTTCTCGGTTTTGCATCAATCATTAAAGAAAAGCTAGAAACCGATGTATTCCCAATAATTTCTACCGAAGACCGCAAGCTTCAGAAAACCATCAAGCGGGTGGCTGACAATCTCAACATTATTGTGTCGGAAGCAGAACGCCTTACGTCTTTGATTAACGATGTCCTAGACATCGCCAAGATGGAAGCAGGTAAGGTGGAATGGCAGATGCAGCCCATTGATCCTAGCGAGTTACTGGATTGGGCAGCCAATTCTACCGCCGGATTGTTTGAAACCAATGGCTTGCAATTAGTCAGCGAGATTGAACCTGGACTGCCTCAGATAGTAGGCGATCGCAACCGTTTGCTGCAAGTTTTAATCAATCTGATTTCCAATGCCGTCAAATTTACCGAATCTGGCTGTGTCACCTGCCGCGTCAAACAAGAAGACGAAGGTGTTTGTATCAGCATAATCGATACAGGCATTGGTATTGCACCTGAAGATCAGCCAAAAGTGTTCGAGAAATTCCGCCAAGTTGGCGACACCCTCACCGACAAACCCAAAGGTACAGGGTTAGGACTGCCCATCTGTAAACAAATCATCGATCATCACGGCGGTAGAATTTGGGTTGAAAGTGAACGAGGTAAGGGCAGCGTATTCTCATTCATCATTCCCACCTACGCCAGCGATCCAAAAACCACTGTTAATCTGAATCTGGATACGCTAGTCAAACAACTTAAAGAACACGTCATCACCACAAAAACTGTGCTAGACGAAAACCGTAAAACCATTTTGGTTGTGGATGATGACGCTAACATTCGGGAACTACTTCGTCAACAACTGGAAAACGAAGGCTACAATGTTCGGGAAGGAAAAGACGGCGTGGATGCGATTCATCAAATCAAAACAGCCCGTCCCGATCTGATTCTCTTGGACGTAATGATGCCCCAAATCAACGGTTTTGACGTGGCAGCCGTCCTCAAAAATGATCCCCAAACCGCAGACATTCCGATCATTATTCTGTCAATTATTGAAAACAAAGAACGGGGCTACCATATTGGTATTGATCGCTATCTTACCAAACCCATTAACACAGAGAAACTTCTCAGCGAAATAGGCTCACTGCTTTACCAGGGCACTTCTAGTAAAAAAGTATTAGTTGTAGATAAAAATGCATCAGCCTTAAAAACCCTATCAGATGTACTGCAAGCTCAGGGATACAACGTGATTGAAGCCTCCAATCCGCAAGAATGCATCAATAAAGCCCTGTCAGCCAAACCTGACATGATCATCATCGATTCTATCTTTTCTCAAGAAGGCGATTTGGTGAAAACCCTACGCTTTGAGAAGGAGTTAGAAAATGTATTCTTTATTATGCTGTCCGATCAGTAATCGCTGGGAATAGGGGGAGTGGGCGAGTGAGGGGAGGATAACCAATGTCCAATGACGGCAGTTGCTCCACTTGGGGAAACCCCAAGACCGCACTGCCTCCCCA
>CAZZZY010000154.1:0-10405 GCA_964658545.1 uncultured Acetobacteraceae bacterium
AATGCCAATCACCACTATTAAGTAGCATTGGTGTTTGAATATGTGCGATTTCATGAGTTGCCATCACAGATATTCTGATTCGACTTGTGGGCACTGTGGGGGGACGAATTGCTGGAGCAAAAATACCAGCATCTCTTAGCTCTTTTCCAGCTTTGAGGGCATCTGTGGCATTAGGCAATTGAAAACATAATATGGGTGATTCAGAAGGCAGCAATTTTAGGTTAGGTAACTGTTGCAGCAAAGTTTTCAAGTAATCTATATTCTCCCACAATTGGGCACGATGTTGCGGTTCTTGTTGCACTATCTTGATTGCTGCTAAGGCTGCCGCCGTATCAGCAGGTGAAAGCCCAGTGGTATAAATCCAACTGGGTGCGCGGTTCCGCAAAAAGTCAATTAGGGCGCTACTTCCCGCTACATACCCGCCTAAACTACCCAAAGCTTTACTCAAAGTACCAATTTGAATTAATTGCTTTCCTGTACACCCAAAATGCTCAACACACCCAGCGCCAGTTTTTCCTAGTACCCCAGTAGCATGAGCTTCATCAACTAGCAGCATAGAGCTAAATTCATCCGCCAGATCCAACAGTGCGGGCAACAGACATAAATCGCCGTCCATGCTGAAGACAGTATCAGTAAGAATCAAACAGCGTCGGTAATTTTGCCGTTGTTGACTCAACTGAGTTTTGAGTACTTCAACATCACAGTGCGGATATTCCACAACTGCTGCACCGCTAAGAATCGCCCCATTTTTTAGACTGGAATGATTGTACTGGTCAGAGAAAATTAAATCACGCTTGCCCACAAGGGCGGTAATTGCACCCAAATTAGCTAGATACCCGGAACTAAATACCAAGACATCTTCTGTTTGTTTGGTAGATGCGATCGCCTTTTCTAACTCCCTGTGTAATTCTCGATGTCCACTGAGTAATCTAGAACCAGTACTACCAGTGCCAAATTCTGCGATCGCAGCGGTTGCGGCTGCCATCAACCGCTTATCCCCAGCCAATCCCAAATAGTCATTACTGGCAAAATTAATTACCTCTTGCCCAGCTAAAACCACCGTTGCACCCGGACGACCGTTAATAGGTTGTACCGAACGATACCAGTCTGCCCGATGAATTGTTGCTAAGGACTGTTCTAGCCAAGCATAAGGGTTAGTGGGCATTGGGGGAGAGAATAACTAATAACTAATGACAATTAAACCTGTTCGCTACTGAGATGAGCGATCGCTTGTTTAATCCAATCTTCGACATAGGCATCTTTGGGTAGGCCGATATCTTCACTGACTACATGCAGAGCGTGACTAACTTCATGGGCAGTATATCCTAAAGCGAAGAGAGTCATTTGTACCTCTTCGAGAATTCCCGGTGCTGGCCCACCTGTGGCGACGAAGAAGCCGGCTGATTTGCGCCACTCGACTAATTTGCTTTTCAGTTCCAAACAGATGCGTTCTGCGATTTTTTTACCGACACCTGGAGCCTGAATTAAGATTTGTGTATTGCCAGCGATAATCGCTTGGACTAAATCTGGTAGTTCTAGAGTGTCCAGGAGGGCGATCGCTAAGGCGGCACCAATCCCTGTAACAGTCAGCAAGTGGCGAAATAAATCGCGTTCGGCTGGCGAAGCAAAGCCATATAGGAAGGGCACTTCTTCGCGGATTTGGAAATGGGTAAAAATTTGCGCCACTCCTCCTGACTCTGGTAACTGGTTTGCTAGCCGTTGGGGAACTTGCAAATCATACCCCAAGCCATTCACTTCCAGAGTCAGAATCACGCGATTAGCGCCAATTGTTTGGATACCAGCGACTATACCTTTTAGATAACTAATCATTACAAGAGACCAAAATAATTTAAGCCTTCGATAATTCCACCTGCACAAAAACCTTTTGCCAGGTAGCGGTGTGTAGCGGGATACTCATCATGCCATTGGAGTAACTCTTTTCGGGCATTCCCGACGATGATTCCCCGTTCGTTGCCTACAGCAAATAAAGCAATATCATTACCCGAATCACCACAGACAACTGTTTGTTCTGCTGCAAATTTCCACTTCTGGCGTAAAAACTGCATTGCCTGACCTTTATCGCTGCTATGGGGTACAATGTCAAGGTCAATACCACTACTGTAGATTAACTTTACATTTAATTTGGATTTCTGCAACTCCGCTTCAAGTTGTGGTATAATCTTTGCAGATACTTCTTGTTCCAGAAAAAAACTCACTTTGAAGGGACGCTGTTCGGAATCTGGTTGGCGAACTAGCTCACAATATTTTTTAGTAATAGATAATATAGTTTCTCGTTCCCATCCCGGAGAGATGATTTCTGACCAATCTGAGTCTGGAGTATCACGATCGTCAAGGTAGATTTCAGTACCTACAGAAAGGACGAGGGCATCTGGTTGCAAAAGATTTTTTTGAGATTGGAGTTCTTTGTAAAGCACAGGCGATCGCCCGGTAGAGTAAACAATTTTAGTACCGTATTTTTGGCGATGTTGACTCAGCAGTTGATTTAATTCTGGTAAAGCGCTGTCATCGCCCACAGTGCGGTATACGTAGGTGTCATCTAGATCGGTTACAAAAAGAAATGGTTTCATAATTAGACCTCTTGCAAAATTTCGTTATTCTAACGTGTGAAGAGACTTTTGCAAGAGGTTTACACTATGATCTCTGGTTCCTACTCTTCACTCAAAGTTTCAATCAACAAATCCACCTGCTGCTGTCGCTGCTGCAAAAAACTTTCACACTGACGCAAATATTCAACAGCATTTGCAAATTGCTCAAACACCGCTTCCAATTCCAACTCACCCGCCTCAATGCGAGCAATAATTCCCTCTATTTCAGCAACCTTCGCCTCATAATTCCAACCATCTTCACAACTAGAAGCACTCTTACTTTTAACCATTAATCTCTCTGTGTCCTCTGCGCCTCTGTGGTTCGTTTACATTCCATAACCTTCACTTTAACCGCACCCTGCCCCAACTGAATCACTAAATCTTCCCCCACAGCCAACTCCCCCGCCGATCGCGCGATCGCCCCATCTTGCCTTCTCACCACCGCATAACCACGCTGCAACACTGCTTTCGGGTCAAGAGTTGCCAGCTTTTGCCGCAATAATTCTAAATGCTGCGTTGCTTGCTGCGATCGCCCCGTCGTAATTTGCACCAAATGCTGATGCTTCCAAGCTAGCTTTTCCACCTCCTGCTGCACTTGCCGATCTAACCGCAAACGTCGCAAACGATTCCGTAATCCTTGCAGTTTATTCTCAGCATTTTCCCTAAAGTCATGCACCGCCTCATGCAAAGTTATAACTCGTTGCCGATGCTCACTATACAACTCTGAAAGTGCGGGCACAACTCTTTCCGCCGCCGCAGTGGGTGTATGCACACAGACATCTGCAACTAAATCTGCCAAAGATTCATCCCGTTGATGGCCGATACCAGTAATTACTGGAATAGAACAACTAGCAAGCGATCGCACCACTCGTTCATCATTAAAGCAAGCCAACTCTTCAACCGCTCCACCACCCCGCGATAAAATTAGCACTTCGGCGCGTCCATCTCTTTCCACCTGTTCAATTGCTTTAACGATAGATTCAGGTGCTTGCTCACCTTGGACTATGGCGGGAGAAAATAAAACGTGTAAACCTGGATACCTCTGCTTCAGGGTTTTTTGAATATCACCCCAAGCAGCAGCCGTTGGGGAAGTGACGACAGCGATCGTTTGGGGGTGGGTGGGGAGCGATCGCTTTCTTTGCGCGTCGAATAACCCCTCAGCCAGCAAGCGATTTTTTAGTTGTTGATAGCGCAACGCCTGTAAACCAACACCAGCAGGTAAAGTCTGCCAAACTGATAACTGATACTCTCCCCGTTGTGGATACAGACGAATACTACCCAAAATAATTATCTGCTCACCGGGAACTGGGATTTGGGCGAGTTTTGGCAATTGGCTATTCCATACCACACATTTAATTCCGGCGGTGCGATCGGGATCTTGCAACGTGAAAAACAACCCACTGCGATGGTGATTAGCACTGGAAACTTCGCCAGTTACCCAAACTTGCCGTAATTGTTCATCTTGCTCTAACAGCAAGCGGATGTAGTCAGTTAATCCAGATACTGAAAGCGCTGTATCGAGAATCAGAGAGTCGGGAAGGTCAAAAGTCATCTAAAGATGGGTAAGAGCATTTATGCTGGAGAGATTCTAGCATTTTAATGAAAACCAAAGGCTAACCCAGTAAACGCTTCAATCTTTTGTAGACATCATCATCATTGCGCTTACCGACTAAAATCACTTCTATTAAATCTTGATCGGGAAAATACCTATAAATAATTCGATATTCACCACTATCAACTCGATATAAACCCTGATAACCAGATAGCTGCTCACTATCAGCAGGTAAAGGCTCAACATTCAAAGCCAAAACCTTTTTTGCAATCTGTGCTGCTATTTGAGGCTATAAACCGTTCATAAAATCAAGAACAGTTGCTAGACCATCAAGCTTCGCCATTAGCTAAATGCTCTAATGCAGATGTAAAAGTCTCTGTACCAACCATTTTGGACTGACTCAGAGCAACTTCAGCAGCTTGAGCAAAAACCATATCCTCTAATTTTTCCAGCCGATTAATTAATTTTTGGTAGCTCTCGGCTGAGATAATCACGTGACTAGGTCTTGATTGCTTAGTTAGTAGAACTGGCTCAATAGCAGCCTTATCAAAAACCTCACCATGTTTGTTGCGAGCATCAGTTAGAGTGTAGGTCTGCATAGGAATTATGACTATTTTAGACATTTTGACTATATTTTAGCAGAGAAATCTTCTCATCTCAATTCTGGCTTCACAGAACTTGCTCACTATTACCCCGACCCTATAAAGCCGATGTAGATGATATGCTAATTGGCATGGCGATCGCTCCTAATTTAGCAACCCCCGCAAATGCTCACAAGTACGGCTCTACTGACAGGGTTGTTTAGGTAATTAATTTTTTCTTTGAAAACCCTTGCTTACCCAGGCAAAAAAAGCTATCTCTGAAAGCAAGTTGGTATCATTATGCAAAACTACCCTAATCTGGTAGCGATCGAGTTACGATCTTGTCACACCCCTTTTTTGATTTGAGAAGTCCTATTCCAGAATTTTCTGGTTAAAATAGTATATCTGTTCTACTCAAATTCCGAAATCAACACTCCTTAAAACCATATATTTAGAGGCATTAGAGGCAGAAATGGCTATCAACACCGATACTTCCGGCAAGCAAAAAGCGCTGACTATGGTGCTAAACCAGATTGAGCGCAGCTTTGGGAAAGGGGCAATCATGCGCCTGGGCGACGCTACCCGGATGCGGGTGGAAACAATTTCTAGTGGAGCGCTTACCCTAGATTTAGCATTGGGTGGTGGTTTACCCAAGGGGCGGGTAATTGAAATTTATGGGCCAGAAAGTTCCGGTAAAACTACAGTAGCGCTACACGCCCTCGCTGAAGTGCAAAGAAATGGCGGCATTGCTGCCTTTGTTGATGCTGAACACGCCCTTGATCCTACTTATGCTGCGGCATTGGGTGTAGATATTGACAATTTGCTGATTTCTCAACCTGACACTGGCGAATCAGCTTTGGAAATTGTTGATCAGCTTGTTCGCTCTGCTGCGGTTGATATTGTAATCATTGACTCAGTAGCAGCACTGGTTCCGCGCGCTGAAATTGAAGGCGATATGGGTGATGCTCATGTTGGTCTGCAAGCGCGGTTAATGAGTCAAGCTCTACGTAAAATTACGGGTAACATCGGTAAATCTGGTTGTACTGTAATTTTCATTAACCAGTTGCGGCAAAAAATCGGTGTTACTTACGGTAGTCCAGAAACTACTACTGGTGGTAACGCATTGAAATTTTACGCTTCGGTGCGCTTGGATATTCGCCGAATTCAAACCTTGAAAAAAGGTACGGATGAATATGGTAATCGGGTTAAAGTCAAAGTCGCCAAAAATAAAGTAGCGCCGCCTTTCAGAATAGCGGAATTTGACATTATTTTTGGTAAAGGTATTTCTACCTTGGGTTGTCTCGTTGACTTAGCAGAAGAAACTGGCATTATTATCCGCAAAGGAGCTTGGTATAGTTACAACGGCGATAATATCTCCCAAGGACGAGACAACGCCATTAAGTATCTAGAAGAAAAGCCCGAATTTGCTGAGGAAATTAAGAAACTAGTGCGTGAAAAGCTAGATAAAGGCGCTGTTGTTTCTGCTAACTCCGTAGCTAAAGCCAGTGAAGAAGATGAAGATGAAGAGGAAGATGTCGATTTAGAGCCAGAAGAATAAGGAATGCGGGTTTATTAATCTGCAACTTTTAATGTGTAGTGGGTTACAAAGACAGCTAACCCACTTTTTGGAAGAGATTGATTAATTACTGCCTAAAGCCGGATAATCCAACCCCTACGACCCTTATCGCTTGCGAGGAAGAGAATCTTAGATAACTGATGCGATTAGGAAAAGCTATATTTATCTGCTAAAAAAGCGGTCTAAAATTTCTGATTTTTGTTCTGAACTGAAGTTGTCATAATGATGTTCAAACTTCTCAAATAGTCGGGAACTTCTGAAACTTTCTAAATTATTATCTGCTTTTCCAGGTATAGATTTTGTCCTGTCACTGGAAAAAGCAGGTATTTCTACTTGATTGTCATTCTGGGGATGCCCAAGCTGCATCAATAACTCCATTGCTACAGTTGGCAAAACGCGATATGTATAATTCACAAAAAAATCAAAAGTCATATTGGCTAGACGAATGCGATCGCCATCTTTGAGCTTGATCGGTCTAAAAGCGCGATCGCCATTCACAAAGGAGCCATTGGTACTGTTGAAGTCTATGAAGTAGAAGCCTTGATCGTCAATATATTGAATAGCCGCGTGGCGACGAGACATATAATTATCAGCAATGCAAATACCACTGTTGCGATTACGACCTATAGTCCATATCTGCTGTGGCTGTCGTAAACTTTGAGTCTGATTGTCGCACAAATTAGTCATCAAATAAACAGCAGTAGTATCCACTACACCATGTACGTAATATACCTTCATTTTCCTCAACGATGGTTGAGATAGGTTTTCTAGCTGAAGAATCTCATCTAGAAGGCTGCTGTGGTGTTCATACAACTTGAGAAATACCTGATATAAAGTTAATCTCCGTTCTATTTCCGTTTGTGCAAAGTCAGCCATGATACGTAAACCTTGTATTACCTGATTTCGGTTGTGAATATTCTGCTTCAGCCTCCAATCAGGGATAATTAATTTTTCACTTTCCTCTGCTATAGAGCGTTAGATTTTACAGCTTTTAAGTGCGAGATTCCCTGTTGTTTCTAGCCATAAAAGGCATGGAAATATCTCTGAAAAATTATTGTGATGCTTCATTGTAAATAATCATTTGTTATTTGTAACAGATCAAACTTGTAAAGATTTGATTAAGAATTGCCAAACATCTGCGTATTATTGCTAGATAATGGGATATTTCTTAACATTTGTCAGAGCGATCGCTATCGAGTCACCCAACTATAAAAATCCTGAATAACTCGTGAAAAACAAGATCCCCGACAACTTTTACGAAGTCGGGGATCTGCGGGTTGCAATTCTCACAAATCAAATAGGATTGCTATATCCAATCTAATTGGTCAATTCTGAATAAATCTGAGTTTTATCGAGAAAAATAAGGGCTGATTTATCAAGCTAATGAGAAAAATAAAACAATACAGTTCAATTTAAGATTTGATTCTCCCTAACCTTCCTTAAAAAAGAGTTACATCTGACGGGGATAAATTCAGTGGACAAAACATAACCAAAATTCGAGATAAGTACGCCAGAGTTAGAGCACAACTCCAACATAAAGCTGCGAAAGGCACAAGAAGTAGTCGGCGCAGATGCCGAAAACTTCAGCAACGGTTGTCGGGTAAGGAGAGGCGATTCCAGTCTCATGTTAATCACCTCATCAGCTACCAACTTATTAAATCTGCTCTGGTCACTAATCAGGCTATTGCTTTGGAAGAACTTACTGGAATTAGGGAACGCACAAACTCTATGCCACGTAGCAAACGGGAACGCCGACTGTCTAATAGTTAGAGTTTTTATCAGTTGCGGCAATTCATGACTTATAAGGCACTTAAGTTTGGTGTGAAACTATTTTTTGTTGATCCTCGTTATACCTCGCAAACTTGCCACAACTGTTTACATATTCATCCGGTTAGGGGTGAATCTTATCACAGTGGTAAAAAGTTTACGTGTGGTCATTGCGGTTGGGATGGTGACGCTGATTTGAACGGGGCTAAGAATATTTCTGCAATTGGGGCTGCTGTAAACCAGCCTCGTGGTTCGGGACTATCTTGTAAGTTAGAAGTGCGTCCTGTTGAGTACGTGCAGCTAAGTTTATTTGATATGCTCAGGGCAACTGAGGCGCTCCCGCCTCAGCCCTTAGGCAGGTGGGAGTTGTTTATCTCATAACAAACCTCGTTTACCATTGGGACGGATGGTCATCCAATTTGTTTTTGCTAGTGCCAGTTGCTCATCAGAAATTTTGGCACTGGTGAGATTAGCACCACACAGATTAGCTCCTCGGAGGTTAGCATTGCTGAGATAAGCATTGCTGAGGTCTGCGCCTCGCAGGTCTGCCCCTTCTAAATCAGCATGGTTAAAGTATGCTTTGCTCAAATTAGCATCCTTGAGATTTGCTCTAGTGAGACTGGCTCTGCCAAAGTCACTACTGTGAAGATTAGCTCCCTGGAGATTGGTTTTTTGCAATTGAGTGGAATGGAAATTTGTTCCTGATAAATCAGCACCTTGTAGGTTCAGCAAGTTTAAATTGTGGAGAGCAAAATCTCGCCTTCCCTTCTGATAGGCGGTTAACAAACCTTGGGTATCTAACTTACGCTCAACTTTAGAATTTTGAACTTGCGAACCATTACTGCTGCTGTTAGCTAAAGTCGTTGATTTGGCCATCCCAGAACCCTGGTGTAATCCAGCCGCTTCGGCTTTAGCTCGTCTAGCATGACTAGCACGAATTGCTGCGGCTACCTGTGCCACTCCAGAAGAGTTGTTACATAAAACAGCAGAATTTTCCAGGTGGCTGTGTGTTCGCTCTTTAGACCCAGTATCTGATTTAATCAGTAAACCCTTTGCTAAACTTTCTAAGTATGGTTCTATTTCCAATGCTCTGAGAACTTCTGCCGCTGACTGATAACGATTACGTACAGACACCTCTAACATTTTTCGCAATACACTCTTCAAGTGATCGCTCACTTGCACAAGGTGTTCCCACATCATTTCACCAGTGTTGGGATTGTAATCTAAATCTTTAGGAGTTTTGCTAGTAAGTAAATAAATGCATGTCACCCCCAGTGCATAAATATCACTGGCGTAGACTGGACGCATAGCCATTTGCTCTGGAGGCGCAAAACCAGGAGTACCAATGGCATATGCAGTTAATGCTGTTTGTCCTGATTGATTTATCGCGCCTTGGGTGACTTGGTTTTTGACCGCACCAAAGTCAATGAGTACCATTCTGGCATCTTGACTGCGGCGAATTAAGTTGGCTGGTTTGATATCACGGTGGATCACCTTTTGCTCGTGGATGTATTGCAGTAGTGGCAGAATCTCGCTCAAGAATTGCTTGACTCCTGTTTCGCTCAATATGCCGTTAAATTTGACCTCCTCCTGCAAGGTATCACCACTGATATATTCTTGGACTAAGTAGAATTGTTCATGATTTTCAAAATAGTCTAACAATCTTGGTACTTGGGGATGATTGCCAATCTTACCTAGAGTTTTGGCTTCTCGTTCAAAGAGTTCTCTGGCCATCTGTAAAACCTGTGGGGCGCTTCCTGATGGGCGTAATTGCTTGATTACGCAACTCGGTTCTCC
This sequence comes from uncultured Acetobacteraceae bacterium, assembly GCA_964658545.1. Lineage (GTDB taxonomy): Bacteria > Cyanobacteriota > Cyanobacteriia > Cyanobacteriales > Nostocaceae > Nostoc. The sequence continues at coordinate 9,880 of CAZZZY010000154.1, forward strand.
GGGTAAGCCTTGATCGTTGGCTAAGAAGGTTGCTCCAAAGCCACCCTGACCTAACGGTTTGATCACCTGATAGCGATCGCGCAACAGTAGTTGCGAGCCACAAGACTGACACCTTTGGCTATATACCAAATTTTCTGGATTGGGACAGATAGGATTTAAACAGTAGCTCATGCACTATCAACTCGCTGCACGAATAATTACGGGGAGCGTTACACTCTCTTTCAATTATTTAGATATTAATCAACTGTTGCCAGGTCATTTTTGCTGGAAATCCTTTGAAGAGTTCCTAAAGTTTACCTGGGATTACGTAAACGGTTTGCCATAAGAAGACAATTTATTATACTTGCACTAATAACTAGTATTTGAGCTACTTTTTTATAAGTAGTATTCTTTGACACTTCTGGAACAGCATTATAATCCCAAATTGGTAATTAGAGGGTAGTGCCCAATGCCAGCTGCTCTATTTGGGGAGACCCCTTGGCGTTAGCCTCTCCCTTTGGGAGAAGACCGCATTGGCTCCCCAAGA
>CAZZZY010000155.1:0-10277 GCA_964658545.1 uncultured Acetobacteraceae bacterium
CCAATGCCTTAGCTGTTCTCCCGGTGGGTAAAACATTAATTTACCCACAAGAAGAGGTGCAAGTTTTGCAGCTGACTAACGGGTAATAGGGAGTGGGGAGCAGGGAGCAAAGGGGCACGAGAAGAATAACAATGCCCAATTCCCAATTCCCAATTCCCAATCTTAAAATGTCTGCTCAAAAGCCTCAATCAGGCTATTAACTTCCTCAAGGGTATTGTAATGTACCATACTTACCCGGACTATTCCACCTTGTGATGCTAACCCCAGGTATTCAATGAGCCGTTTAGCATAAAAGTCTCCGTAGCGAATCCCAATGTAATGTTGATCAATTTTTGCCGGAATGGTTGAGCTATTTATTCCATCTACGACAAAAGATATAGTCGGTACACGATATTGACGGTCAGCCTTTGATTGACCAATCACTCGCACATTAGACTTGCTGTTGAGGTAATTTAGGAGGCGATCGCTAATCTTTTCTTCATGTACACTGATTAAATCAAACGCCTGCACCATTTGATTTCTCAAATCAGATGCAGTTTGATCGCCATAGTGGAGTTGTGCTAACTCACTTAAATAATCACATAAACCTAACATTCCATAACTTAATTCAAAATTGACATTCCCTAACTGAAACTTATAAGGTATATCTGTCTGTTGAATAAAATAATGATTAAGTCCAGGCAATCTTAATAAATGTTCTTCTTTACCATAGAGTAAGGCATGGTGTGGCCCATAGACTTTGTAACAACTCAAAGTATAGAAATCAACATCCAAATCTTGGACATCAACTAATCTGTGGGGTGCATAAGCTACACCATCCACGCAAATCATCGCGTTGCGATCGTGTACAAATGTAGCAATTTCTTTGATCGGGTTGATGGTTCCCAGAACATTAGAAGCATGAGTCAAGGTTACTAATTTGGTGCTATTACTCATCAATGGTTCTAAATCTGCTAAATGAAGTTGTAAGGTATCTGGGCGAATTTGCCACACTTTAACCTTAATTCCTTGTTTTTCCAAAGCAACCCAAGCACCAATATTGGCTTCATGGTCACAATTAGTAACAATAATCTCATCACCAGGTATGAAGGTTTGACCCAGGCAAATTGAGAGAACTTTCAACATCATTGTAGTAGATGGGCCCATAACCACTTCTTTACAAGAATTAGCATTAATAAAAGTAGCCATTCCCCTAGTTGCTAGAGCTAATCGTTCTCCTGCAAGTTGAGAAACTGCATAAGAAGCTCCCAACTGGACATCAGAACTCAGGAGAAATTCGCTAATTCTATCTACTACTTTTTTCAGGGTTTGTGAACCGCCAGCGTTATCAAAAAAAGTCCATTCCCTACCTAGAGCGGGAAAATATTGACGAACTTTATCAAGATTCAGAAGCATAGTATAAGTTTTATAGAGAATGTTCTTTACCCTAGCCTACCCTTTGGCAAGTCGCCCAGAGAGCATCTACATCCTCATTTTGCTATTTACAGCTTGTTGTGCCAGCCTTTTTAGTCCGTAAAAATATCTCTATAGGGGGTATACTTAGGAACCCAAAGAGTATCTTACTGACATATCTAAATTCTAGTAAGGGTTAATGTCTTGATTCTTCACAATTATCGCCAATTTTATTTGATAAGTTTAAGGGAGAGTCAAAGCAATTATTGTTTTGAGCCTTAATTCCTTGAATGAAAACAAAGGAACAAGCTATGAATACTACGCTTCAATACGACATCGAGATTATCAAGGAAGAAGCACTTCAACTTGTTAAAAAGGGACTTGTTAACCGTCAACAGCCAATTTATACCATCTGTAAACATATTCCTTACCGCGACTGGGCTAATTTTGAACTTGAGTTAGAAAAAAATGAATTTCTACTCAGAGATAGAATTATCGACCTCCTGAATCATGAATATTGGGAAAATTATTGAGGCTGCATCTATAAGCTGAACTCCCTTGGCAGTATTTAAATAAAATCAAAATTACAAATTAATTTTTCAGTACTAAAAGCCCTCGAATTAAATCGGGGGTTAACAATTGCTAGTACACATTGGCGTAAGTTTAGATAGGATTGTATAGTCAAGTGAAATTTGTGTTGATACAGTCATTTATACCCTAACCGAATTTACGCCTTTGAGTACTAGTACAGCACGGCGGAAATAAGCTACTCATTCTAAATCAACGAAATGCTTACACTGTTTGAATTTTGAATTTCGCCTTGCGGTACTAATGATTCGCTAACACATAGATTATATTCCCTTATATAGCAATCCGAAGTGAAACGTGAGAAAATACGGAGATGAAAAGTACGTATTTCTAGGCTTTTCAGCGATTTTATTTCTCACAAATGATTTAGGATTGCTATATAGGACAATACGCTTGAGTTAAGGCTAAAAGTCTTTGTTAAAGTCAGTTTTTTTAACGTAGACGCAAAGCGGCTGACCGCAGGGTACCACTCCAGACGCAGAGTACACAGAGAGAAGAAAAAAACGCTTAACCCAAGCGTATTGTTATATAGGACTCCGATTTGATTTTTGAAATACACGTAGGGTGCGGCTCAAACTAGTCGCATTAATGTCTGCTTATTGACACAATTTTAGTGACACCGTAACCTGCATTTCTCACAAACAGTAGGGCTGGGTTGACAGATATGATCAATCATTCACGAAGAGATCGCTCAACCCGCCCGCCCCTACTTTTAAAAACATGGGAACATAATTGCCCTCTGCCTTCTTTACGATCCTCTGCGCGATCGTACTTCTGCCTTCTGAATCAGAATTGCCGGGCAATAGATTATATACAAATGTTCCAGTGATTATTAAGATAAATTGACCAAATAAAGTTGTTAAATTATCTAAATAAACTTAACATTATTGCCATAATTACTCCCAATTCTTTGACATTTAAAAATACATGATATAAATTTAATTTATAAGAACAGAATTCCGAATGAGTTTTGCTCGAAAAAGCAGATAGCGTAGGGTAAAGCTAACTCTTAGAGAGGCTGTCTGCAACACGCTGCACGTAGGTAGCAAGAACCTCTTAGGGATATGCGTAGAAACTGACTTTTCCCGTTATCTCTTTGATGGAGCGATGTCTACGACGGTTACTGAGCTTTGTCGTACCCCTACGGAGAAGCAAGCTACGCGCAGAGGATCGTAGAGAAGTGCGGACTATTCGGTGTCGCTTACTATACCCCTAGCCTAAAGCCCTATTTTCTCGTGGTTCATTGTCATTAAAATTAATTTGTTGAGAATAAGATTATAGTATAAAACCCCTGCTATTTCGTTGGTTCACAACTTAATGGGAAAAGTCAAGCTTAGAACGAGTCCGCTAGAGTATGAATAATCGATGTTTTTACAGGCTGACTCAATTAAATATTTCTTGAGAATAAATCATCTTAAAATAATATTTGGAGGAATTTCCCAGATGTTTCATAGAATATTGGTAGCAATCGATCAAACTAAAATTGGCCAGCAAGTTTTTCAAGAAGCCTTGTCCTTGGCAACAGCAAATAATGCTGAGTTGTTGTTGCTAAATGTTATATCGCCTATCGATGATAATGAAGTAAATGCTTCCAGTCCACAAAGAGATAAAAGCTATGGAAGTTTTCATTCTGCTAGTGTAGAATACCATGTCAAGCAATGGGAAGGTTTCAAGAAACATGGGATTGAGTTTTTGAAATTACTAACTAATCAAGCACTCGTCCAAAATATCAACACGGAATTTGTTCAGGAAATTGGCGATCCTAGTCGCTTGATTTGTGAAATGGCTCATACTTGGAAAGCGGACTTAATTATTATTGGTCGTCGTGGTCTAATTGGACTAAGTGAATTGTTGTTAGGTAGCGTTAGTAATTACGTACTGCATCATGCCTCATGCTCAGTCTTGACAGTACAAGGAAAAACTCCTGTTGATTGAAAACAGTTCTCCAAGTGCCTTACCAAACGAATTTAACGGATCGCGTCAGTCCCCACCCTCCGAGTCCTTTGAGTGTGGGGACTGACGCGATCCGTTAAATATAAATTATTGATAATTTATCGGAGCTTAAAACCCTTACTAATTCTATGTTTCCAGACTAAAGGGGAAAAATCAGATAAATTCAATCAGGATTTTTGTCACAAATTAGGCGATCGCAAATCTTGTCGGTTGAGTTAAAGCCTAAAATCCAACATTAAATTTCCGATAACACGACCGATTTAGTGTAGAATACCAGATAAATCTTAACCGTTCTTCTACCCAATGGTACACTGACGACTTTTACTAGCAACTCTTTGAAGCTTTCCGAGATGAAAATAAAACGAATTTCTTGGTCGAATCTGGCGGCAGTGTCGGCTGTTTTTCTAGCGATTACATTGGTTGTGGTGAAGAATGTGGAAGGCAACACATCGAACCAACTGCTGAACGTATCATACGACCCAACCAGAGAACTCTACCTCAGTCTGAACGAGCAATTTATTGCGAAATACGAGAAAGAAACCGGAAAGCACTTAAAAATCAAGCAGTCACATGGTGGATCATCTCGTCAGAGTCGTTCGGTTATAGATGGTAATTTGCAAGCAGATGTGGTGACATTAGGACTTTATTCAGACGTTGATGCGCTACGCAAAGAGAAGTTAATCCCAGAGAATTGGTCAAAGCGCCTACCAAACAATTCACAACCCTATTCTTCTACCATCGTCTTTGTAGTACGCAAAGGCAATCCGAAAAATATTCGGGATTGGCCCGATCTGATTAGTCCTGGTGTCGAAATTATTACACCTGATCCCAAAAATTCTAGCAACGGCAAGTTAAGCGCTTTGGCTGCTTGGGGTTCAGTCATCAAGCGCGGTGGTAGCGAAACTGAGGCATTAACCTTTCTCAAGTCATTCTTTAAACACACTTCGGTACTTGATGCCGGCGCACGCGCTTCAGCCATACATTTCGCTATCGAAAAAATTGGTGATGTCAACTTAACTTGGGAAAACGAAGCTATTAGAGAAGTGGCTGAAGCAAAAGGCGAACTGGAAATTATCTATCCGCCAGTTAGTATTCTAGCCCAACCTTATGTGACTTGGGTCGATACTAATATTGCTCATCACAAGACTGAGGCTGAAGCGAAAGCCTATTTGCAATTCCTTTTTACACATGAGGCGCAGGAAACGATCGCCAAATTCGGCTATCGTCCGATTAACCCAGATGTTTTGCAAAAATATCGCGCTCAATTCCCCCAGATTGAACTCTTCCCGATCACACTCATAGCTAAGAACTGGGACGATGCTAAACAGAAATTTTTCGCAGACGACGGCATTATTGACTTAGTATACAAACCAGAACTGAAGTGAAGCCGAATAATTCGTAATTCGTAATTAATGGTCAAGGCTAATCCTACAGATAAAGAATAACTAACAATCAAAAGAGAATACGAAGAGCAACAATGCCTGATTTTAAGCGTTATTTGAACTATAACTGGGGCAAGGGTCGTGCAGACTTAATCGCGGCCTCGACCGTAGCCGCGATCGCGTTGCCGCAGGGCATTGCCTATGCACTCATCGCTGGGGTCGATCCCCGCTTCGGTCTTTATTCGGCGATTTTTGTGACGGCCATTGCTTCCATCTTCGGCTCATCCTCACAGTTGATCAACGGACCAACTAGTGCTATTTCGCTCGTTGTTTTTAGCACTTTGGGATTCTTTGAACCTGATGCTCGATTAGATGCTTATGAAGGAATGTTTCTACTGGGAATCATGGTCGGTAGCATCCAGATTTTTATTGCCGTGTTCAAGCTGGGTGACTTGACTCGCTACATTTCCGAGTCGGTGATTCTCGGCTTTATGACTGGGGCATCTGTTCTGTTGGCAATCGGTCAAATTGGCAATGCCCTCGGCATCCGCGACAAGGGAACGGCTCACGATCAAGTTTTCTATCGCCTGTGGCTCACCGTCACTAGCAGCAGTCCCAACTATCAAGCTCTGTCTATTACTATTGTAACGGTTGTGCTGGCTCTGGCTTTGCGAAAACTGGTGCGTAAATACAGGCTGCCACAATTTGACATGCTGTTTGTATTGATATTAGTATCTGTCGTTGCTTATTTATTGGGCTGGACTATACCTAATGCTAGTGATAAGACGGTGGTGGCGGTGTCTGCCTCTATACCTGCTAGTTTACCTTTGCCTCATATTCCAGAGATTAAGTTTGCTTGGATTCCACAACTGTCGCGGGGTGCTTTGGCGATCGCCTTCCTCGGTTTGCTCGAAGCTTTGGCCATCGCCAAAGCGATCGCTAGCCAAACTGGTCAGGTGCTTGATTACAACCGTCAATGTCTAGCTGAAGGTATTGCCAATCTGAGTGGTGGTTTTTTACAATGCTTACCTGGTTCTGGCTCCTTGAGTCGATCAGCCATCAATTTCCAAGCTGGGGCAAAGACTCGTTTTTCAGGTATTTTGACAGCCATGTTCATCGCCGTAGCTGTGCTGATATTAGCTCCCTTGACAAAATATATCCCCAAACCGGCTCTCGCAGGTTTGCTGATCATTACTGCTGCTCGATTAATTGACCTCAAGCGATTGCGCTATACCTTTACTTCCGTGTTTGATACTGGACTTGTACTAATCACGACATTTACCGCCATCTTCATTGATATTGAATACTCGATTTTGACAGGTGTCGCCTTGTCAATTCTCCTATTTTTGCCGCGTGCAGCCAAACTCAAGTCCGCTGAACTCGTTGTTAGCAATGAAGGAATTGTGCGTGAACGGATCGCTTCTGACCCATCTTGCACCTCCATTATAATTTTTGACCTCGAAGGTGAAATATTCTTTGGTGCTGCACCGGATCTTGATCGCTATCTCGACGATCTCAAGCAACGTGCGATCGCATCAGGAATTCGTTATATCGTCTTGCGCGTGAAGCGTGTACGTAACCCAGATATTGTTTGCATAGAGCAGCTAGAACACTTCCTGCATAATGCCGAAAAACTCGGGATCACGGTGCTGCTTGCCGGTGTCCGCCCAGACTTGTCTCGCTCTTTGAGCAATGTTGGTTTTGAAAAGTGGTTTCCCAAAAACCGCATTTTCCGAGAAAACGAGGGCGATGATACGGATTCAGCTACCCTTAAGGCCGTCCGCTATGCTTACAATCTCTTGGGTGACAACGCTAACACTTGCGAACATTGTGCATCAATCGAAGAGAACGACTCTCGAAAAGCATCGCTTTATTATTTGATTTAATCTAGAGCGGTTAGAAACCGCCCTTTTTACCTTCAGTTAAGTTTCTGCCTCCTACCTCCAGCCTCAAAACCCATAACTTTCTACTTTATGCAAAAGAAACCAATTTGATTATTGAACAAAATTAGGTATTTGTAGGGTGCGTTAGCGTTTCGCGTAACGCACCATTCTTAAGGGTTTGGTGCGTTACGCTGTCGCTAACACACCCTACGTATATTTTCACAAATAAAATATGAGTCCTATACAAGCCATAAGTACTATTGGAACTGGACTAGGAATTATTTCATTTGTCCTAATTTACTTCCCTATACGTGCCAATTAAAAAGGACACCCAAAGCCATAATAAGTGTCCTTACATCTATTGTTTAGTTGATTCTAGATTAATATAAAATCCACAATCCAAGATTACTTACCGTTGCCGTTACCACCATTACCATTGCTGTGAATAACGCGTTCGGCGAGTTTTTCCGGTACTTCCTGGAGATGGTCATATTCTTCAGTGGAAGGAACCAACGCCGAGGGTGAGCGATCAATCTCACTACAAAATAATGTATAATGTGATGTATACATTATTTAATGCCAACTGTGTCAAGCAAAATTCGTAAGCAGATTTATATTGAACCGCGTCAAGAACATCTGTTAAAAACGATCGCCCAACAAGCGGGTGTAAGTGAAGCAGAGATTATTCGCCAAGCTATCGACCTTCATCTTGGTGAAATAACTGCACCCCAAACCAATCTTGCAGTGTGGGAAGCCGAAAGAGAATTTATTGAGCAAATAAAAACTCGACCTGCTCAACTTGGAGGTCGGGACTGGAAGCGTGAAGACCTCTATGAACGGTAGGATTTTACTTGATACCAACATTCTCGTTTACATCTACGATCCACTAGATACCGCAAAACAGGAATGCGCGATCGCAATTACTGACCGCTTGATTCGTTTTGGGAGGGCGGTAATTAGTACCCAGGTGTTGGGAGAGTTTTTTATGGCCACAACCCGGACTCGGCGATCACTTTTAACTCCTGCTGAGGCGCTAGCGCGAATGCGTAACTATTTAGCTGCTTGCCATGTCGTTGATATTACACGGCTCATCTCTTTAGAAGCAATTCGCGGTGTGGAAACTCATCACTTCGGGTTTTGGGACGCTCAAATTTGGGCAACAGCGCGACTAAACCAAATTGAAGAAGTCTATACTGAAGACTTCGCATCAGGTGCGACGGTTGAGGGCGTGCGGTTTACAAATCCTTTGATAGATTGAAACAGATTCCCGACTTATTTAGAGAAGTCGGGAATCTGAGCCTTCAAGGGATCGCAATTTTATTTACCGTTACCGTTACCACCATTACCATTGCTGTGAATAACGCGTTTGGCGGGACAAAAAATAGTTCTTTGGAGTCAAAATTACTCCCTCTTTAATTTTTTATTAGCGAATATAAAACTTTTTATGAAGTAAATTGAACTGAAAGTGTTGCGAATCAGAAAATCAATGAGATTATCATTTTCTAAATATTCCCTAGCAGGGTTAGTCAGTTTGACTTTGTTGGTTATTAGCATTCCCTTCCCATCTTTTTCCCTCTCTCTTGTCCCCTCAAAGCTGGCACAATCGAATAGTAAAACTGCCATAGAATGGTTGAACCAAGGCTTACAGGCAATTCAGCAGGGAAAAGTACAAGATGCGATCGCAGCCTTTAAACAAGCAGCCAAGTTAGATCCGACATTAGCACCGGCGTACTACAATTTAGGACTAGCATTCCGACAAATGGGAAAATTACAACCCTCTGCGGATGCATTTTATCGAGCGACGCAAGCCGATCCTAAATTTGCTCCAGCTTTTGCTAATTTAGGTGGTGCGTTATTGGAAGGCAATAATTTACAGCTATCTAAGGATTACTTACAACGGGCATTAGAACTCGATCCTAAACTAGGATTTGCCCACTATAACTTGGGGTTACTACAAGAACAACAACGAGATTGCGACCGGGCGATCGCATCTTTTAAAAAAGCCATAGAATATAGTAAAAATGCACCAGAGCCTTCTTATCATATAGGGATGTGTTATCTCCAAGAAGGCAAAATTGATCAAGCAAAAAATGCCTTTAATCAGGCAGTAAAAATTAATCCGAAGTATCCCGAAGCTTACTACAATCTCGGTTCGATTTGGTTTCAAAAACGCAAATTTCAAGAGGCATTAGAGGCTTTTAGAAAATCAGCCGAAGCTAACTCTAACTATCCCAATGCTTATTACGGAGCCGGGTTAGCTTTTATCCAGCTACAGCAATATGGAGATGCAGTAAAAGTATTCCAATTTGCCAGAGATTTATATAATGCTCAGGGTAATCGCCAGTGGGCAAAAAATGCCGAGCAATTGTTGCAACAAGCCCAGAATTTAAATTACCAACCTCGCTGAGGCGCAAAAGCTTAATATTATTGCGTAACATCAAACTATTGGGTTGACTCTTGATATATCTAAAATGGTATAGCTTTCCCTCGGAAAGTACTTCCGACGTATTGAACTATACTCTTTTTGGGAGATGAATTGCTCTTTAAGGGTAAGTATAAAGTTAATTATAAATTCTCAAAGAGGGTCAAGCAATGGCTACAAATACAGGTAACGGACAGTCTCAAGAACCAATTAGCAACTTGGAATACGATTTTGTTACCGTGTTGCACAACAAAGCCGAAGCGGTTAAGGCTTACGATACTTACATTAAAGATGCAGAGCAAGTAGGTTCGCAGCCTTGTGTGGAGTTGTTCCAAAAATTGCGGCAATCTGATCTTGAGCAAGCACAAGAGATTCGCCAACATCTAAAACAGGTGTTGGAACACGGTAAGATGTAACCCAGGTTTTTAAGTGCGATCGCTTCTGGTTTAGTGAAATTGAAGAAGAATTCAGAAGCCAGAATTCAGGAGTCATAATCAATGAGTGGGGGATTCAGACCCGCCACTCAATTATTGCATCACTAAATCTATGATTTAGTGGGGGTCTTAAACCCATTTATTCAGACGCGACGCTCGTTCGCCCTTGGCGTCTCCCCTTGGGAGAAGACTCGCTACCGCTGCGCTATCGTGGACTCGCTCT
>CAZZZY010000156.1:0-10253 GCA_964658545.1 uncultured Acetobacteraceae bacterium
AGCCATTTCTTTGGGATATGAGCAAACTAAAATTACCAGCTTTCGGGAAAAACCAGAAGGTGATGGAGCTTGGATTAATGGCGGTTATTTTGTGTTAGAACCAGAAGTAATTAATTTAATTGCTGATGACTCTACAGTATGGGAGCAAGAGCCATTAGAAAAGTTAGCTGATATGGAACAGCTATCTGCTTTTAAACATGATGGTTTTTGGCAACCAATGGATACTTTACGCGATAAAAACTATCTAGAGGGGCTATGGAAGAACAATCAGGCTCCTTGGAAGGTATGGTAAGAATAGGGTTAGGAGTCATTCAATTTTGGATTTTAGATTTCTCCTTTAATCCAAAATTAAAAATTATACTGTTTTGTAACTTTAAGTGCGATAATAGTAATGTATGATTTTGCGATTATAGGTGGGGGAATAGTTGGACTCTCTACAGCATTAGCTTTAGGAAAACGCTATCCCAGTGCGCGTATTTTAGTACTAGAAAAAGAGAGTCAATGGGCATTTCATCAAACCGGCAATAATAGCGGAGTGATTCATTCTGGTATTTACTACAAGCCAGGAAGTTTCAAAGCTAAATTTTGTCGTGACGGTTCTCGCTCGATGGTAGAATTCTGCCAAGAACATGGAATAGAGCATGAAGTTTGTGGTAAGGTAATTGTTGCAACTGAAGAACAAGAACTACCACGTCTAGAAAATCTCTATCAACGCGGCTTAGAAAATGGCATAGAAGTTAAGAGAATCAGCCCCGAAGAAGTCAGGGAAATTGAACCTCATGTCAAATGTGTAGGTGGGCTTCGGGTGTTCTCAACTGGTATTGTTAATTACAAGCAAGTTTGTTTGAAATATGCCCAGCTAATTCAACAGCAAGGTGGGGATTTACACCTCAATACAAAAGTTTTGAAAATCTCCCCAAGCGGTAAAAATCAGGTACTGGAAACAAACAACGGTAGCTTTGCAACCCGCTTTGTAATTAATTGTACTGGATTGCATAGCGATCGCACCGCCAGATTAGGTCGAGTTGAACCCCAAGCAAAAATCGTCCCATTCCGGGGAGAATACTACGAACTCACGCCAGAAAAACGCTATCTCGTCAAGACACTAATTTACCCAGTTCCCAATCCCGATTTTCCCTTCCTGGGTGTCCACTTTACCCGGATGATTGATGGTAGCGTCCACGCCGGGCCAAACGCGGTTCTGTCACTCAAACGTGAAGGTTACAAAAAAACCGACTTCGACTTACGAGATTTTCTTGAAGTCATCACCTATCCCGGCTTTTGGAAATTGGCAGCCAAACACGCTGATGAAGGCATTCAAGAAATCATTCGTTCCTTTAGTAAAGCAGCCTTCACCAGAAGTTTGCAAAAACTAATTCCCGAAGTCCAAGCAGAAGACTTAGTTCCCACCCATGCAGGAGTCCGCGCTCAAGCCTTAATGAACGATGGCAAGCTTGTAGACGACTTTTTGATTGTTTCCGGTCAAAACTCCATCCATGTTTGCAATGCTCCTTCTCCAGCCGCTACATCTTCTCTAGAAATCGGCAAAGCGCTGGTGGCAGAAATTCCCCAACCCTCGCATCTAAATAATGTAGTAACTGCATAGATATCATAGTTACTTCCGGTGCTGCTGAATTAAGGGATGAATCTTATGGGGTCAGCATCTTGCTCGCCGGGAAATACAAGGGACGGACAAGATTGTCCATCCCACAAGAAAAAGTTTCGTGCATCAATCAAGGGACTTGCAAATAAAAAAATATCCCAAAATTGACACCAAAATCCTCTCTAATTCATTCTGACTCTGTGTTCTCTGCGCGACAGTCGCTCATGGGGGAAACCCCCAAGACCGCGCTGCCTTGTCTCTGTGGTTCGTTTATTTGGATAATTTATTTCTTGGAAATCCCTAAGAACCGCTATAAAGCGCTGCTACCCAAGAAATACCTCCAAAAATAATTCAGGAATTGTGTGCCTACCAAGGATTTTGGGCAACACGCTGTAGCTGTGCCTCCCTACTAAACGAAAAATTTAACTCATCAATACAAAGGCATTAACCACAATGAAAATATTAGTAACTGGAACAGAAGGCTATCTTGGTTCATTATTACCGTCTTTGTTAATTGAACGCGGACATGAAGTTATCGGTCTAGATACCGGTTTTTATAAAGTTGGTTGGCTATATAACGCTAATGGCGTGACACCTAAAACCCTTAACAAAGATATCCGCAACATCACCCCTGATGATTTAGAAGGTGTTGAAGCAATAGTTCACATGGCGGAACTCTCCAACGACCCAGCCGGACAATTAGCACCGAATATTACCTATGAAATTAATCATGTCGGTTCAGTTCGTCTCGCTAGCCTAGCTAAAGCTATGGGTGTGCGTCGTTTTGTATATATGTCTTCGTGCAGCGTCTACGGCGTTGCTACCGCAGGTGATGTCACAGAAGAATCCCCGATTAATCCCCAAACAGCCTACGCAGAGTGCAAAACTCTGGTAGAACGGGATGTCAGACCACTCGCTGACGATGACTTCTCTCCCACCTTTATGCGGAATGCCACAGCCTTTGGTGCTTCTCCCAGGATGCGCTTTGATATTGTTTTAAACAACTTAGCAGGGTTGGCATGGACTAGCAAACAAATCAAAATGACCAGTGATGGTACACCTTGGCGACCATTAGTCCACGCACTGGATATTTGCAAAGCAATAGTCTGCACCTTAGAAGCACCACGAGACATTGTACATAACCAAATCTTCAATGTGGGAGATACAGCAAACAACTATCGCGTTAAAGAAATCGCGGAAATTATTGCTGATATTTTCCCAGATTGCAAATTGTTCTTTGGTGACAATGGTGGAGATAATCGCAGCTATCGGGTATCCTTCGAGAAAATCAACACAATCCTCCCCGGATTTAAATGTGATTGGAATGCCCGACTTGGTGCCCAGCAGCTATTTGATTTGTTCAATCAAATAGATATGGCTGAAGATACTTTCTTATTTAGAGGATTTACTCGCTTAAAACAGCTAGAGTATCTAATTCGTACCGAGCAAATTGACAAAGATTTCTTCTGGAATAAAAAGTAGATAGAGTTGCCTAATAGCAGCACAAAAATAATCTAAGCCTCCGAATCAACAACATTTGATTCGGACTTATTTAATCTATCAAATTATTTGCAATTAGTGAGTCGAAGTTTATGGCGATCGCAAAATGTCGTTTCAGTGGTCAACCTCTGCACCGAACCTTTATTGATCTAGGAATGTCACCCTTAGCTAATGCTTATCTGACAGCAGAACAGCTAAATAATGCCGAAAAATTTTATCCTCTCCATGCTTATGTTTCTGAAGATACTCTTTTAGTTCAATTAGAAGAATTTGAAACTCCAGATTATATTTTTAGTGACTATGCTTACTTTTCTTCTTACTCGGTAAGCTGGCTAAAACACGCCAAAGATTACACCGATATGATGGTAGAAAAATTTGGCTTTAATTGTCATACTCAAGTGATAGAGATTGCCAGCAACGATGGCTACCTACTGCAATATTTTGTAGAGAAAAAAATCCCCGTTTTAGGAATAGAACCAGCAGCAAATATAGCCAAGATAGCTCAAGACAGAGGTATTCCTAGTATCAATAAGTTTTTCGGGGTTGAAACTGCCAAAGAACTTGTGATACAAGGAAACCTAGCCGATCTTTTGATAGGCAATAATGTTTTAGCTCATGTACCAGATTTAAATGATTTTATAGCTGGGATGAAACTCATCCTCAAACCCAATGGCATCTTGACGATGGAGTTTCCTCACATTTTGCAACTTATTCAACAAAATCAGTTTGATACTATTTATCACGAGCATTTTTCTTACTTTTCATTCCTCACTATCGAAAAAATTTTTGCAGCGCACAATTTGCAACTTTTTGATGTGGAGGAATTATCAACTCACGGCGGTTCTTTAAGAATTTATGCCAAACATGACAATGCTGATCATCCTAGCATCAGCGACCAAGTTAACCATCTAAAAGCAAAAGAAATCGCTGCTGGACTCCATCTGATAGAGACTTACGTTACATTTGCCGAAAAAGCTAAAGAAACAAAGCACAAGCTATTAAGTTTCCTTCTAAGTGCCAAAGCAGAAGGCAAATCAATCGTTGGCTATGGCGCACCAGCCAAAGGTAACACATTGCTCAATTACTGTGGGATTGGGAAAGATTTTATCGATTACACAGTAGATTGCAATCCTTACAAACAAGACTTATTTTTACCTGGGACTCATATTCCCATCTTTGAACCAGACAAAATCCGCGAAACTAAACCAGATTATGTCCTAATTTTACCTTGGAATCTCAAGGAAGAAATTATGGAACAAATGGCATTCATTGGTGAATGGGGTGGACAGTTTGTTGTGCCCATTCCTGAAGTCAAAATTTATCCATGTCCTATTCCGGATAGGCTTTTAATAGCGTCGTAATTACTAAATATAAGCAAAAAAGCGACTTTTGTTACTATTCTTATGTTGCTATTATGAGCATAGACAAGAGGTAAAAATTAATTAAAAGGCTTAGTTAGATCAAGCTTTTGTCATCAAACTGCAAAATTTAAAACTGAAAGCAGCTTGTTAATTACTAAGCTGCTGTTAGTAGCTTCTTAACTACAGATTTGAGCTTAATATGAATAAACTGCTGACTATTGCTATTCCCACATTCAATCGTGCCCAGCTTCTAGATAAACAACTGACTTGGTTAGCTCAAGCGATCAAAGGTTTTGAAGATGAATGTGAAATTTTAGTTTCTGATAATTGTTCAACAGATAATACTCAAGAGGTGATCTATAAATGGCAAGCAACACTTAGCAACATTACATTTAAATCAAATAAAAACAATCAGAATTTAGGTGTAGTCAAAAATATTATGTATTGCCTGAATTCTACAACAACAAAATATGTTTGGACAATCGGTGATGATGACCCAATCCAAGATAGAGCAATTGCTTATGTGATTAGCAAACTCAGACAATATGAAAATTTATCATTATTGTTCCTCAATTTTTCCGGTCGCAACCAAATTACTGGTGAACCAGTTCATCCCCCAAAAATTGTTGGTAATCGCTGGTTTGATGTAGATAGTGAAGATTGTGATGGTGATAGTAAAGCTATATTTGAACATTGTTTTTCAAAAAGTGTCGGCGCAGTCATTTTTTTAACTGCTACAGTCTATCGCACTGATTTAGTAAAACTCGCTCTAAAAAATTGGCCAGGGGCTGAAAATAACTGGATATCTTTAGCATATTTAGCCGGATATTGCGCTGCTAATGGCGGTGTAATTGTCACTAAAGAGACCTACTTAGAATGTGTTGTTGGTGTGAGTTATTGGCAGAAAGAACCAAAATCAGCACTGTTAATGCAATACAAACATATCCCCGAAGTGATTTTGAAATTAGAGAAAAGTGGATATTCTAAGCAGTTTTGTCGGCGGATGCTTTTGCAGAACGGTAAAGAAGTCAACTTGAGAGTTTTCTTGGGTGCTTTAAGAAGATGGCCGATGTCCGCCATCAAAACAGTAGTTCCATTTTTGGCTTTAGTTAGCTTGTGTGCTTTTGATGCGATGGTTTCTAAAGAATTCGGTTTAGCAGAATCAAGGGAAATATCTACTGAAGAAATACGGGTCTATAAGCCATAGAGTCACTAATTTACTAACAAATATATATCAACAAGAGAGGGATTTACGCCATGTTTAACGCGATTAAACACAAAATAGCTACACTGTCTTCTGACTTGGAATATTACCTAGCTCGTTGGAAGCATAGCAAAAAATTGCCAGCATTAGAAGGGCGCGATCGCAACATCCTTAAGGCTCTCAAAAAAGATGGTGTTTACGTCACAACACTGGTAGATTTAGGGTTAAATTCTAGCTCCGAACTGCTCAAAGCTGCTTACCATGAATTGTCTCAGATGGAAGATCCCAACAACGACCATCTAGATGAAAGGTTACCACAAATTTACACAGTTACAGCTTTGCCAGAATTTTATGCCTGGGGGGTAGAGAAAAGGCTACTCAACATCATCGAAAATTATATTGGTCTTCCTATTGCTTTTCATGGTGTACATTTACGCAAAGATTTCAAGAGTAAACATCAGTTTGGGACGCTGCTATGGCATAGCGATGCAGAAGACCGTCGCATTATTAAAATCTTCATTTACTTGAATGATGTAGAACAAAAAACTGGGCCTTTTGAATACATCCCCCGCTCTTTAACTCCCTTATTTAGTTGGAATTATTTTCAACTTTACTACAAACTTTGGAAATCCAATTATATGGGTATCGACGATGAAGAAGTAAAACCAGTCATCCCCAAATCAGCTTGGAAATCTTGTCCAGGCCCAGCAGGTACTGTCATTATTGTAGATACAAAAAATGCTTTGCATCACGGCACAGTCCGCACAGAAGACCGGTCAACACTATTCTTTTGTTACACCGCCAATCCCCCCGAACGACCAGACCTCTGCACCCAATACTGGGATGATACTTATCACAGAGTAGAGTTACCTTCTGTATCTGATGCAGTTAAAGTTTCAACTTAAATTAATTTAATTAACCGCAGAGGCGCAGAGAACACAGAGGAAGAGAAGGAGCGTTGCTTCAAATTTGGAGGTTTATTACTGACACAAAATATCTCTCAAACTCTCATATCTCTGTGCCCTCTGTGGTTTGTTTATTTTCTTTACTCAACATTCATCTCAAAGGAATCACATGATTTTCACCGCAACCGCACTCAAAGACGCATTCATTATTGACTTGGAAGAAAAGCCAGACCATCGTGGTTTTTTTGCTCGGTCTTTCTGCGCTCAAGAATTTGAAGCACACGGATTAAAGCCAACTGTTGTCCAATGCAACCTATCTTTTAACTACAAAAAAGGCACTATCCGAGGAATGCACTATCAAGTTCTACCAGCCGCAGAAACAAAGTTAATTCGCTGTACTAAAGGGGCAATCTATGACGTAATTATTGATATGCGTCCTGAATCTCCCAGCTTTTTATCACACATTGGTGTGGAATTAACCCCAGAAAACCACCGCGCTTTGTATGTTCCAGAAATGTTTGCTCACGGTTATCAAGCGCTGACAGATGAGACTGAAGTTGTATATCAAGTGGGTGAATTTTATACGCCAGGGTATGAAAGAGGTTTACGCTATGATGACCCGTTTTTTAACATTGATTGGCCTCTAGATGTGACTGAAATCTCTGAGAAGGATTTAAATTGGCCTTTGTTGAGAATGATGACTGTTGGCGGTACTTCTAGATAAGTATGGCGGTATGAAATGATCTTTATTTTAACGAACCGCCAAGAACGCCAAGAGCGCTAAGGAAGAGAATAAAGAAATTAGAATTGATGTACATATAAATATCAATTACTAATTAAGCTTTGAGATATTAAGTTAATGAAATAAGGTAGAAATAAATGTCAAATATTCTATCTCGCGTTGGAAATACTATCTCTTTTGTCTCCAAGAAAGTCCAAGCTCGGATTAATTACGCAAAAACATTACAGGTTGTTTCTCTAAAGCCAAAACAGCCTTCTAAGGGTAATGTACTTCTTTCTTATCGGATTGAGCCATTCCTCTTAAAAGCTGGTCAGGCAATGCCTAATGACCATACTTGGTACTGGGAAGTTTGGCAAATAGCTCAAACTTTTTTAGAGTTGGGTTATAACGTTGATGTTATCCAGTTCCACAATGATAAATTCGTTCCGCAAAAGGATTACGCATTTTTCATTGATATCCGTCATCGGATGGAAGCACTTGCACCAAAACTCAATAAAGATTGCATCAAAATTTTCCACGTTGATATTGCGAATATGGTGTTTCGCAATGCGGCTGAATGCAACAGGCTTCTAGAAGTACAACAGCGCAAAGCTGTAACCTTAAAACCACAGCGATTTGAGGTTCCTAACTTGGGAATTGAATATGCCGATTGTGCGATTGTGTTGGGTAACGATTTCACAACTGATACATTCAAGTATGCTAACAAACCAATGTATCGTATACCAATTTCTTCGCCCGTCGTTTATCCCTATCCTGACAAGAAAGATTTTGAAGCAGTAAGAAAACGTTTTCTGTGGTTTGGTGGTAGTGCTTTAGTCCTTAAAGGATTAGATTTAGTTTTAGATGCCTTTGCCCAAATGCCGGAATACCATTTAACAATTTGTGGCCCGGTAAGTAATGACAAAGAATTTGAGCAAGCTTTCTATAAAGAACTGTACGAAACACCTAACATTCACACCTATGGTTGGATTGATGTTAGTAGCCCTGACTTTATAGAGGTTACAAATAACTGTCTAGGGCTAGTTTACCCTTCCGTTTCTGAAGGACAGTCAGGAGCGGTAATTAGTTGCTTACAAGCTGGGTTAATTCCCATTTTAAGCTACGAATCTGGTGTGGATGTTCACGATTTTGGTGTGATTTTTGATAATCTTTCCCTGGAAGAAATTAAGGCGAAAGTTATAAGCATTTCCAATTCGCCTGAAGAAAAGCTAAAGCTGATGTCTCGTCAGGCTTGGGAATATGCAAGAGCAAATCATACTAAAGAAAAGTTTGCTCAAGCGTATAGAAATGCTGTAGAGCAAATTATCGAAAATCACAGCCAGAAAAAACAGACTGGTTCTATAGCATCTAGCAAACAACCAGTTAGTAGCCATCATTAATCTTAATTCTCATAAAAATGTACTTAATATTTAGCAGGCGATCATTCCTTTGACTTTTCATGTAATGCGGAAAAGACTTAACCCCCTACCCCCTTCCCTACAAGGGAAGGGGAAATTCAAAGGGGGGAGAGGAATGGAAGTGAGGTTTTTTAAATCTCGTGAAAAGTAAGGATCATCGGTAAAAAATCATTAAGTGCAAGTTTATAGAGAATTTGTATCACAACCAACAGTTCCCAAAAGGAGTTTAGTTCATGATTATTATCGATCGCGCCTTACAAGCCCGTGCAGCAGCAGGAAATCCTATCAAGGTGGGAATGATTGGTGCTGGTTTTATGGGTCGAGGAATTGCCAACCAAATTGTCAATTCCGTGCCAGGAATGGAGTTAGTTGCTATCTCCAATCGTCAGATTGATGCAGCTAAACAAGCTTATTCGGAAGCAGGAATTGAAGATATTCAAGTTGTTGCAACTGTCAGCGAATTAGAAGATGCGATCGCAAACGGTAAGTATGCAGTCACAGAAGACGCTAAGTTACTGTGTCGGGCTGAGGGCATCGAGGCCATAATCGAAGTCACAGGTGCAGTGGAATTTGGCGCTCACATCGTCATGGAAGCGATCGCTCATTGCAAACATGTGATTATGATGAATGCCGAACTCGACGGCACCATTGGCCCCATCCTCAAAGTCTATGCTGACAAAGCAGGTGTCATTCTCAGCGCCTGTGATGGCGATCAGCCAGGGGTGCAAATGAACCTCTACCGCTTTGTAAAAAGCATTGGTTTAACTCCCTTATTGTGCGGTAACATTAAAGGACTCCAAGACCCCTATCGCAATCCCACCACCCAGGAAGGATTTGCTAAACGTTGGGGTCAAAAGCCCCACATGGTGGCTAGCTTCGCCGACGGAACCAAAATTTCCTTTGAGCAAGCGATCGTTGCCAATGCCACAGGGATGAAAGTCGCCAAACGGGGAATGTTAGGATATGACTTCAACGGTTATGTCGATGAAATGACCCAGCTATATGATGTTGAACAACTCAAAGAACTGGGCGGCATTGTCGATTATGTAGTTGGAGCAAAACCAGGCCCAGGGGTATATGTATTTGCCACTCACGATGACCCCAAGCAACGCCACTATCTCAACTTATACAAATTAGGCGAAGGCCCACTTTACAGCTTCTATACTCCTTATCACCTCTGTCATTTTGAAGTTCCCTTGTCCGTAGCGCGTGCTGTCCTGTTCGGTGATGCCGTTATGTCTCCACTAGCAGGTCCGTTAGTAGATGTTGTTACCACTGCCAAAATTGACCTGAAAGCTGGAGAAACCTTAGATGGCATCGGTTACTACATGACCTACGGACAATGTGAAAATTCCCCCATCGTCCAACAGCAAAATCTCCTACCAATTGGTTTAGCTGAAGGATGTCGCCTGAAACGGGATATTAATAAGGATCAAGTCCTCACTTATGAGGATGTAGAATTACCTGAAGGCAGACTGTGCGATCAACTAAGAACTGAGCAAAACACTTATTTCGCCCCAGAAAAAATCTTGGTAGCAGTT
>CAZZZY010000157.1:0-803 GCA_964658545.1 uncultured Acetobacteraceae bacterium
TGTAGGATGTCTAGCGATTTTAAATGGTTGGCTTATTTCCGCCGTGACGTACTAGGAAATAAAAGGTGTAGGGAGTTGGCGCGATCGCGCATTGCATCAGCTCTTTATTATTTAATAGAGGACTCTTAATTGAATGACGCGCTTTATACATGACAAATTTGCCAAAGACTATCTCGAAGAACTACTAAAAAATTACGGAGAAGTCAAGCCATCAGAAAAAGTTTCAGGAGAGATTAAAGAAATAGATGTTTTATTCACTCCTGATAAACAGCAAAATTCTAATTTACAAATACTGGGTTTACTAGGAAGATTTGCTGAACATCCTGCACTCATAGAACCATTCCGCAATCCAGCTTCTACCGATGAAATATGCGACTGTATTCTCAAATTATTAGAAGTCAAGGCTCTCTTACGACGAGAAGCTAAAGCAAATAAAATCAAACTTCAGGACTCAGAAATTCCCAAATTGTGGGTTCTTACTCCAACGGTATCTGAAACTAGATTGTCTAGCTTTGGAACTATGCAAAAAGAAGGTTGGTTATCAGGAGTACATTTTCTTCCAGATGCTTTGCGGACAAGGATTGTAGCGATACATCAACTACCACAGATACCGGAAACTTTATGGTTGAGGCTTTTGGGTAGGGGAAGCGTGCAGTCACAAGCGATTATTGAGTTGCAAGCGTTACCATTAGATCATCCATACCAGAAAGCAACCCTCGAATTAGTTTACAACTTGCGCGAAAACCTGAGACTAAATCAAGAATTAGAAGTAGATGATAGGGAGTTAATTATGCGATTAGAAC
>CAZZZY010000157.1:813-10244 GCA_964658545.1 uncultured Acetobacteraceae bacterium
AAGGCAGGAAGGAGAACAATATTTAATTATACGTCTGCTCAATCGCCGTGTTGGGGAAATTAATGAATCATTAATCGAGCGAATTAAAGGATTATCGATTGAACAATTAGAGAATTTAGGAGAAGCATTACTAGAGTTTTCTAATGTTGCTGATTTAGAAACTTGGTTAAACCAACAACAAGAATAAATCATCATCAGTAGTCCTGACTCAGCCTGTTGAACTAGAATATGAAGAGATAGCTTATGTAAACTTGTGACGGCTAGAGAATTCATAAATATTGGTGCTAGGTTCTCTTTCCCCATCATAATGCTTCTATTAACCGGCATTTTTCCCAGTTATTTCATCAGTTCACTTGTCCTTAATCTTAAGTAACCGTCTCTGGTAAATCAGCATTTAAAATCCGTTCACTCAACTTTGCCAAAACCGCTTGTCCTAATAGCTGATCGTCAGGTAATTTAGCCAGAAATTCGTCAAAATCTGCTCAACCTGCGATTCTCTCCCATGATCCACCCATAGCATTCGATTGATTTCTTGACCATTTGGACGAGTCATTAAACGGCGCGATCGCTCAACCTAGATGAGCCACCTGACTGGTCTGCCAATATAGATAAATATTTGTACAGTAAATAAACTCGAGCATTATTGCGAGAAAATTTGCCTTAAGGATTGGGCATTGGGGAGGCAGTGCGGTCTTGGGGTTTCCCCAAGTGGAGCAACTGCCGTCATTGGTTATTCACAAATGACTAAGGACAATTAAATATTTCGTTACAATCAGCGTGTGCATTAGGCATTATAGAGTTATCAGCCATGAAATTGATTTCCGATCCACCAATTCCTGTAAAAATTCAAAAGATGAAGGAACGGGTGCGGTGGATGCATCCAAGTTTTGTGCAACGGGGAATTGACCAAACCAGCATGGTTATTGACGATCGCAGGGCAGATAGTCCAGAATTTTCCTTTATGGTTATCGGTGATTCCGGCACCAAATCCCATTCTCGACACCATCCCCAACGAAAAGTTGCCGAACTAATGCTTCCTCACCGGGATGATTGCAGTTTTGTGTTGCACACAGGTGATGTAATCTATGTGGTGGGTTCCCAAGAGTATTATGCAACAAACTTTATTGAGCCTTACTGGGAATTTATTGTCGGTGGCAACAACCCGAAAGACATTCCATACGATCGCATGGTGTTTAATCTGCCATTCTTGCCAGTACCAGGTAATCATGATTACTACGATGTGCCGTTGATGTACCGTTTATTTACTGGAACAACATCTTCATTGCGTCGCTTGTTCCGCTACAAAGATATCGAGATTGGCTGGCATGGATCGTATCAAGGTAATGCTTATGCGCGAGCATTTATGGACTACACCCAGGCGATCGCTTCCCCACAAGAGTTAGAACGTCATTTAGATCGACACTACACTGCTAAGACCGACACAGGGCGCTGTTTGCGTTATGAACCTGGACAGTTTACCCGTTTACCCAATCGCTATTACACCTTTCGTTACGGCGGGATTGACTTTTTCGCACTAGATTCTAATACTTTTAATACACCGTCACCTTTACCTGCAACTCAAGAGGGGGAAATTTACCGCCGGGAATTGCAAAAGCGCCGCCAAGAGATAGATCGAGAAGAATTGCAGATTTTGGGAATATGCGATGGACTCAACCCAGATAAACCAGCCGAAGCAGAACAACTTGATGACCTTAGTGCCAAATTAGACCAAATTAATGAGATAAAAATCGATATTGAGAAACAACTAGCATCTGAGAAAATGCCTGCGATCGATTTTGAACAACTTGAATGGTTGCGAAGCAGACTAATTGAATCTTGGAACACCTCCCAAGTGCGCGGACGTGTAATCTTTTTCCACCATCCGCCATTCGTAACAGAAGCTACTAAGTGGAATCAGGCACAAACTTTGGCGGTTCGCCACCGCTTGCGCTGGGTGTTTGAACAAGTGGCACAAACTCTTGGTTCTCTAATTAAAGAACGTCCCATAGTAGATTTGATATTAAATGGTCATGCTCACTGTTTGGAGCATCTTCGCACAACTGATACCGGATTTGCTGACTCCCACATTAACTGCATTATCTCTGGTGGTAGTGGTCATCGTCCCCGTTATCAACGGCGAAGGGGGACTGAATTGATGGAGACTTTTACGGAAATTGCAGGTAAACCCACTCGGAAAGTTGCCGATTCAATGCTTTTTGTGGGTCGTTATGACTATAATTTCCAGAACCGCCTGCCTTACTCGTGTGTGCGGATTGATGTTCTGGATGGTAGTCCACCCAAGTTTATCATCAGACCACTGGTTACTGAACGGATTGAAGATGAGTGGTGTAACCGCGAACTTGAACCTTTTGTGATTTAAACGACAATACAGTTCAGTTAAGTATTTCTTCCTTTGCGTTCTTCTCTACGAGACGCTGTTCGCGTTCACGTCCTTTGCGGTATCCTGCGGGTAGCCGCTTTGGGTCTAAGCCCTTACTACAAGCGAATCATTCAGGAAAAATGAATGAGGATTAGCTTACCTGAGATTAAACTGACGTTACCGATTTGGGAATACTAAATTTGAAAGCCTTCAAGATGAGCGCAGTATGGTCAGTATTCCCGGATACCAGGTAACTGAAGAAATCTACAATGCTTCCAGAACCCTAGTTTATCGAGCAGTTCGAGAAACTGGCTCATTACCTGTAGTAATTGAACTGCTAAAAAATCTCTACCCAAGTTTGGGCGAATTGGTACAGTTTCGTAATCAGTATAGCATTGCCAAAAATCTCAACTCACCTTTGAGCGTCGAAACCTACAGCCTCGAACCCGAGCAGAATAGCTATGCGTTGGTGATGGAACACTTTGGCGGAATCTCCTTAAAGAAATGGACGCTTCAAGTGAAAACAGCTCTATAAGGAAACCCATGCCATGTTAAATAAACAATCTTATCAGGTAACTAAATCTGAGCCAGTTAAAGTGGAGCGCCGCCGCCGCTCTGTTCCTCTGAGGTTAATACTCATAGTTCCCTTTATCATTCAAATATTTGCTGCTGTGGGGTTGACGGGTTATCTTTCGATTCGCAATGGTCAAAAAGCCGTTAATGATGTGGCTACTCAGTTACGGACTGAGATTAGCGCCAGGGTCAACCAGTACCTCAACACCTACTTGGCAACGCCCCATCTCATTAGTCGTATTAGTGCAGATGATGTTCGTCTCGGTAAATTAGATTTACAAAACGTATCCGCAGTAGAGCGTCACCTCTACTTTCAATTCTTGCAATTTGACTCTGCTGTTAGTACTATTTCATTTGCTAATTTAAAAAGAGATATGAGAGGTATTACTATGAATCCGACAACCAAAAGTTTGACTCTTTTCATATTAGACCACTCTGCTCCCTATCAATTTTCCAACTATTCTTTAGATAGCAATGGTAATCGAATCAAATTGTTGCAGACGAATTCCACAGTTGATCTGAGGACAAAAAGCTGGTATCAAAAAGGACAAACAAATCCGCTGCCTGGGTGGAGTGAAATGTTTGTACCCGCAAATAATGAAACCCTTGCCATTGGTGCCTATCGTCCGGTTTTTGATCAAAAAAATAACCAATTAGGTATCTTTAACGTTAATCTTCGACTTTTAGACATCAGTAATTTTTTAGAAAGTATACAAGTGGGAAAGTCAGGGAGAGTTTTTATTGTTGAACGCAATGGAAAGCTAGTAGCAAGTTCACAAAGTAACCCACGAATTTTTTCAATTAGTCAGCAGCCTCATGGTCAAAAAAAGTTTCAGCAACTCAATCCACAAGAAACCAATGATGTTTTGATTAATGAAGCTGGTCAGTATTTGACATCACAATTTGGCGAGATTGGGAAAATCCACAACAACCAGCAACTTGATTTCATCAAAGATGGTCAGCGAAACTTCCTGGAGGTGAAACCATTTAAAGATAAATTTGGTCTAGATTGGCTAATTGTAGTCGTGGTGCCAGAATCTGATTTCATGGAGCAAATCAATGCCAACACACGGGCCACAATTTTCCTGTGTGTCTTGGCTTTAGTCTTAGCCGTCATCTTTGGCATCTACACATCACGCTGGATTCTCAGCCCGATTGCTCGCTTAAATAAAGTATCTCTTGAAATCACCAAAGGCAACCTCGACCAACAAATCCAACCAGAAAATATCCTTGAACTGGATAAACTAGGACAAACCTTCAATGAAATGAGTCACCAACTCCAAGCCTTATTCTATACCCTAGAACAAACCAACGTTCAACTCGAACAACGAGTGTCTGAACGCACTGCTCAAGTGCAAGCTGCCAAGGTGATTGCAGACAATGCAAATCAAGCAAAAAGCGAATTCCTCGCAAACATGAGCCACGAACTGCGTACCCCTCTCAATGGTATTCTTGGCTATGCTCAAATCCTCGGACGCTCGAAAGTTCTTCCCGAAAAAGAACGACATGGAGTCAACATCATTCATCAGTGTGGCTCTCATTTACTCACTTTAATTAATGACGTTCTCGACATCTCCAAAATTGAAGCCCGCAAACTCGAACTTGCTCCTAATGCCATTCATTTGCCTTCACTGGTGCAAGGACTAGTAGAAATATCACAAATTCGGGCTGATCAAAAAAGGCTCAACTTCTGTTACGAACCTGATCCTAACTTACCGAGTGGCATTATTGCTGATGAAAAACGGTTACGACAGGTGTTGATTAACCTGTTGGGTAATGCGATTAAATTTACCGACAAAGGTAGTGTCACCCTGAAAGTTCAGCGCCTAGACTCCGGAGCTTCTGGCTTCAGCCACCTGTACTTTTCCGTTACCGATACGGGTGTTGGCATTATCCCAGAGGATTTGCACAAACTATTCCGCGCCTTTGAGCAAGTAGGAGAACGAAATCGTCAAGCTGAAGGCACGGGTTTAGGGCTAGCGATTAGCCAACAAATCGTGCAGTTGATGGGCGGACAAATTCAAGTACAAAGTCAACTAGGCGTGGGAAGTGAATTCTTCTTTGAAGTACAACTACCTTTGACAAAGGACTGGACACAAGAGCAGACCAGTGGGGCTGGCAATATTGTGAGTTATGTTGGGAAGCAACAACGCATCTTGGTAGTGGACGATCGCTGGGAAAACCGAGCCGTAATTCTGAATCTGCTTCAACCCCTTGGTTTTGCGATCGCTGAAGCCGAAAACGGACAAGATGCCTTAGAGAAAATGCGAGAACACTTACCAGATTTAGTCATTACAGATTTAGCAATGCCCGTGATGGATGGTTTTGCAATGCTAAAACAGTTACGCAATACCGATGACTTTAAACACCTAAAAGTGCTGGTATCGTCAGCTTCGGTAGCGCAAATAGACCAGCAGATGAGTATAGAAGCAGGGGGTGATGATTTTCTGGTTAAACCAATTAATGCTCAGGATTTATTTAATGCCTTGGCAAATCATTTACAACTTACTTGGAACTATGAAGAAATCGTGGCTCCAGCAACCTCCACTATCCCAGTAGTCGCATCAGACTCAGAACTGATTGCTCCCCTTCCTGCCGACTTACAAGTGTTATTAGAACTTGCTCAAGAAGGACGCTTGAAAAAATTGGCGGTCGTGGCTGAAGAGATCGGACAAAAGGATAGGCTATATCAACCTTTTATTCAGCAGGTCTTACAACTAGCCCAACAATTCCAGTCGGAAAAGATTGAGCAGTTAATTCAACAGCACCTGACCACTAATCACCTTTAAGCATAAGGATAAAGTAAAGATGAGCGCAGCTGTAACGGGTTTAATTCTAATTGTGGATGATATACCTACCAATTTGAATGTCATTTCTGAGGCATTGAGCGATATGGGTTATGATCTGGCGATCGCCACTAGCGGTGAACGCGCTCTCCAACAAATTGAGAGAAAACTGCCCGATTTAATTTTGCTAGACATCATGATGCCAGGAATCGATGGTTTTGAAACCTGCCGACGGTTAAAGGCAAATCCACACACCTGCTGCATTCCCATCATTTTTATGACCGCCCTAGCTGATACCGATAGCAAAGTTAAAGCTCTAGATTTGGGTGCAGTTGATTATGTCACCAAACCCTTTCAAGAACAGGAGGTATTGGCACGGGTGAAAATGCATCTACAACTCCATTACTTAACCCAAACTTTAGAACAGCAAGTGGCCCAGAAAACTGCCGAATTGCAGTCCTCCCAGCTACAACTGATTCAAAGAGAAAAAATGTCAGCTTTAGGAAATCTAGTGGCAGGCGTTGCTCATGAAATTAATAATCCTTTGGGCTTTATTGCTGCTAGTCTAAAACTTGCTCAACCCATGATTGCTGATATTGTTAAACACTTAAAACTTTATCAAAAAAGCCTGCCCAATGCAAGTGATGAAATCAAAGACCATGCTGAAGAAATCGATCTAGATTATAGCTTAGAAGACTTGTCAAAGATGATTTATTCCATGAATATGGCGTGCGCTCGCCTAAAGAATATCAGCACCAGTTTACTAACTTTCTCCCGTGCCGACCAAGATTATCAAGTACCGTTTAATATTCACCAGGGCATCGACAGTACAATTTTAATTTTAAAACATCGTCTGAAGGAAAATGAACAACGTCCCGACATTGAAGTTGTTAAGAATTACGGTGATTTACCTCCGATAGAATGTTTTCCTGGTCAATTAAATCAAGTATTTATGAATATTCTGGCTAATGCTATTGATGCATTAGATGAATCTAATCATGGACACTATTTGGAGAAAAACCCAGCCAATCCTCACTGCATTACAATTACAACTTCAGTAGCAGATAATGTAGTTAAAATTGCGATTGCTGATAATGGTAAGGGGATGAGTGAATCAGTCAAAGAAAAGATATTTGACCATTTATTTACCACGAAAGCTGTCGGTAAAGGAACAGGATTAGGACTTGCGATCGCTCAGTCTATTGTTGTAGAAAAACATGGTGGAAGTTTGAATGTCAATTCTACCCTTGGTGAAGGAACAGAATTTGTGATTACCTTGCCGATTCTGGCTCCGACTAGTTCTAAGTAGCACAATTATCTGAAGTTATGGTTTTTGCCAGCGAATATATTTTAATCTTGAATAGAGTTTTGATAATTTCAGGTTATGGCAGGACATAGTAAATGGGCAAATATTAAGCGCCAAAAAGCGGTAGTAGATGCAAAAAAAGGGAAAACCTTCACTCAGTTATCACGGGCAATTATCGTGGCAGCTAGAAGCGGGATACCAGACCCGGCGCTGAATTTTCAACTTCGCACGGCAATTGACAAGGCAAAGGCAGCGAGTATTCCCAATGATAATATTGAACGAGCGATCGCTAAAGGTGCAGGCACTTTTGGCGGGGATAACGCTATCTTTGAGGCAATTCGCTACGAAGGTTACGGCCCTAGTGGTGTAGCGATTTTAATCGAAGCCCTCACAGATAATCGCAATCGTACCGCCGCCGACTTGCGCGTGGCTTTTAGTAAAAATGGTGGCAATCTTGGTGAAACAGGTTGCGTTAGCTGGATGTTTGATCAAAAAGGCGTTTGTGTAGTGCAGGGTGTAATTGACGAAGAACAGCTTTTAGAAGCATCCCTCGAAGGCGGTGCCCAGTCTTATGAAATGACTGAAGATGAGATGGCTGAGGTTTTAACTGATATTGGAAATTTAGAAATCCTTAGTCAGTCACTCAAAAATCAAGGCTTTAAGGTAACTGATGCCGAATTTCGCTGGATTCCTAGTAATAGTGTAGAAGTTACTGATCCAGATCAGGCGCGATCGCTTTTCAAGTTAATTGACACTCTAGAAGGCTTGGATGATGTGCAAAATGTCACAGCTAACTTTGATATAGCAGAAAAGTTGATGGATATCAGTATTTATTAATCAAAATTAACATATCGAGCATAAGCTAATCGTCATCAGCGAGGTTTTTCAATGTTTGCTTGCTCTAAAGGGTGCGAGCGCGTCAAAATAAGAGTTAAAGACGCTGTAACTTAACTTAACAATGACCAGGCAGCTTGAGCAAACTCTTTCCCCTCAACCAACACCGCTAGACTTGGGGGGATATGAATATGATTTGGTAATTGTCGGCGGTGGGATTATTGGGTTAACTCTAGCCTCTGCCTTAAAAGATTCTGGCTTGAGTATCTTGCTGATTGAAGCAAAAGTGGCTTCAGTGGCGGTAGCTAAGGGACAAGCCTATGCAGTTCATCAGCTTTCGGCGCTAATTTACCAAGGAATTGGAGTTTGGGACAAAATGTTGCCTCAAATCGCCAAATATTGCCGAGTTCGTCTTTCTGATGCCGATTATCCCAATGTGGTGGAATTTACCACAGATGATATAGATACAGCAGAGTTGGGTTATGTAGCGGAACACCAAGCGCTGTTACAGCCTCTGCAAGAATTTGTCCAAGATTGTCCGAATGTGACTTATTTATGTCCGGCTGAAGTGGTAAATACGCAGTACCAGCAGGATATCGTAGCAATAGATATTAAAGTTGTCGATCAGTTACGGACAGTTCGCAGCAAATTACTGATAGCAGCAGATGGGGCGCGATCGCCAATTCGTCAAGCTGCTGGGATCAAAACCTCTGGCTGGAAATATTGGCAATCTTGCATCGTGGCATTTGTCAAACCAGAAAAACCGCACAACAACACCGCTTACGAAAGATTTTGGTCTAGCGGGCCCTTTGCGATTTTACCTTTGCCAGGGAACCGTTGCCGCATTGTCTGGACAGCCCCCCACGAAGAAGCAAAAGCTTTATGTGCTTTAGATGATGAGCAATTTTTGGTAGAACTCACCCGTCGTTATGGCAATCACATGGGGAAATTGGAACTACTGGGCGATCGCTTTGTATTTCAGGTACAACTCATGCAAAGCGATCGCTATGTTCTCCCCCGACTAGCATTAATTGGTGATGCAGCGCACAATTGCCATCCGGTGGGTGGACAAGGTTTAAATCTAGGGATTCGGGATGCAGCAGCTTTGGCGCAAGTTCTACAAACAGCGCACCAAGGGGGTAAAGATATTGGCGACATTCAGATTCTTAAAGGTTATGAACGCTGGCGCAAGCTAGAGAACCTGACGATTTTAGGTTTCACCGATTTATTAGATCGGATGTTTTCTAATAACTTCTTACCTGTGGTGGTGGTTCGTCGCTTGGGTTTATGGTTTTTGCAGCGAGTACCTATATTAAAGATATTTATGCTGAAGTTAATGATTGGCTTGAAGGGAAGGACTCCAGAATTAGCAAAACGATAAACGCTACACCACAGCAGCTTGAAAATTCAGGTTTTTCTAGTATTTTGCCTGGGAGGATACCTTGTTCAACGTCATAGATTGTTAGATTGTCATCGCTCATATAATCTAAAAAATTAGTGAAATTTTTTATTTAACAGTCTATAGCGATCGCATAGATTGACCTCTCCCCCA
>CAZZZY010000158.1:0-10223 GCA_964658545.1 uncultured Acetobacteraceae bacterium
GCAAACAGCAGCACCCGCTATAGATGCTGCTCCTCATTTTCCCTTAGCTTTTACTTTGGTTTATGTCGTTGGTTTTATTGCTGCTGTAAGCATTGGTTCAATAGCTTGGTACAACTCAAAACGCCCCGCAGGTTGGGAAAGCAAAGAGCGTCCTGATTTTGTGCCTCAAGTTGATAAAGAAGAAACTCCGGGTGTGGGTAAACCGAAGTCATAATTTAGTCATTAGTCATTAGATTATGGACTTTTGACTATGATTAGTTTTGGACTTCAACCCAACGGCGGTAAAGCTTTTGAATTTGTTTGAGAAGTGCAGTGTGAGCCGGTTTAGTTGAGTCATTCAACTTGGCTATATCCTGCAATTGGGTCAATAGTCTGGCTTCTTCGACGGCAACTTCGCCATCGCTATAAATTAAGCCACTGATGGCTTCAATCAGATTTTCACAATCTTCGAGACTGGGGCGATCGCCTAAATACTCCCGCACCCACTCATAGCACTCTTTTGGCTGTACAGGAACTAATTCGTACAGCCAAGGCTTAATTTCTGGATCGTTAGCCAAACCTTTTGCTTGAGCTATTTCACGGAGATATTGCCGTTCTTCTGGCTGGATTCTGCCATCGATCCAAGCGGCTCCAATCAGGATTTTCACTAAGTTTTTCACATTGGAAGGGCTAACCATTGCTGCCTCCTCTGGTAGATTAAGACCTCAACCAAATCGTACAATCCTAAACAGTATTCACTCGGAATTATTGGTTTTTCTTAAGCGCACCATAAAAAAGCCATCCATATCCTGTCGATGGGGCCAGACTTTAAACCAACCTTGAGGCGTGCTATAACCAGAATCAGATAACTCAAGACCGCTCGGAGATTCAATTTGCCAATCAGGTGACTCAGCTAAAAATGCCGAAATCACTTCTTCGTTTTCTGCTGGATGCAATGTACAGGTGGCATAAACTAATACACCACCAGGCTTGACAAAAGTAGATGTATGTGTTATTAATTCTTTTTGCAACACCGAAAGTTCCTGCACAGATTCTGGTATCTGTCGCCAGCGAGCATCAGCATGACGGTGCATAGTTCCTAACCCAGAACATGGAGCATCGAGTAATACGCGGTTTGCGGTGTTTTGAAATTGGTTGAAGTGGCGGCTGTCGCCAGTGTAAATTTGAATAGATTGTAAATTTAGGCGTTGAGAATTTTCTTGGAGTTTGCGAAGACGAGAGGGAGTGCGATCGCAAGCCCAAATTTTTCCTTTATCTGCCATTAATTCAGCGATGTGGGTTGTTTTACCCCCTGGTGCAGCACAGGCATCAATTATCACTTCACCTGGTTGGGGGTCGAGCAAATGACTTACCAATTGGGCGCTACTATCTTGTACAGTCCACCAACCTTCTCTAAAACCAGGTAGTTTTTGAATTGACCCAGTATTACCAATAAATCGTAAAGCTTGGGGTAAATGAGGAATCCGTCTCACCAAAATACCGACAGATTGTAAAGCCACCTCAACTTCCTCAATGGAAGTGCGAAGAGGGTTGATACGTAAGTCAATTGTTGGTGATTGGTTCATCCATTCACACAGTTGTTCTGTCTCGACTAAACCCAATTGTTCTAACCAAACTTGAATAATCCAGTCAGGAAAGCTGTGTAAAATGCCCAAGCGTTCCACTGGGTTTTCTGGAAGTTGTAACGGATCTTTATGGAGGGATGAGGGAGTGTTTTCTTCTCCTGCTCCCTCTGCTTTTCTGAGATACTGGCGTAATAGACCGTTAACAAAACCCGTGAGTCCAGAAAAACCGTTTTCTTTAGCGAGTTGGACGGTGGTATTCACAGCAGCTGAGGGGGGAATACGCTCTTGATAGCGCAGCTGATAGAAACCCAGATGTAAGATGGTGCGGAGGTCTTGCGGTTGTTGATGAGATTTCTTTTTGGCAAATTGATCGATGATACTATCAAGAGTGCGCTGCCTTCTGACGCTCCCATAAATCAATTCTGTCACCAAGCGGCGATCGTTATCAGGCAGATTAACTTTTTGCAGCACTCTATCTAGGGCAACATCAGCATAAGCCCCCTTATGAACATCTCGCAGGGCGATAAAAGCTAGTTGACGGGGGTTTGTCATGGAAAAATGATTCAGGAGTCAGGAGGTTTTTGTATTTTAACTCCCAACTCTTTACTAATTCGTAATTTCTAATGACGCTCTCTACGAGACGCTAAAAGCGAACGCGCTACCGCTACGCTAACGTAATTCGTAATTAAAGACAGTTCCAGACAGGAATTTAGACGCTGGTTGAAACCAAACCACCTATAGACAAGGTGATTAAACCCGACAATTACGAATTACGAATTATTTTAACTCCCCTATCGAGACATATAACCCTCTAGACTGGCGATTTCAAACTCACATGCTCTAGAAACCTGTTCTGCTGGTAATTTACCAAAGCTGATTAATGGTAGATAAGTGGGGTTTGCCATCAATTCTTTTGCTAACAAGTACCCAGTAATTGTCCAAGTTTGATATTTTCTAGCTTGTTTCCCAATCAGTCGCCCTTTCTTACCATCGTAATACTCTGGCCATTCATCTGTACTCAGCCGTCCTTGGGCAGTTTCAATGGCCTTTTGTGCAAGATTTATTTTGTTGGTTTTCACAGCCGCAGCGGCCAACATCCACATTAAAACTGGCCAACTACCAGCATTATGATACGACCAGGGGATATTTTTGGGGTCACATCCAGTTACAATTCTGTATTCTTCATGTTCTAAAGCTGGGAAACAAATTTTCATTGGCATATCTCCCACCAAATCATCCCATCGTTTCTCAATGAGAGTCATAATCGCTTGTGACTGTTCTTCGGTGGCTAAGTCTGAAATAATCGCCATTAGGTTTCCGAGTGAAAAGAAGCGAGTATCTAGCTGCGACGGCCCGACATTACCTGCTAAATAACCACCTTTTTTTGGCAGCCACTTATCTAATTCATAATAGGGAACAGAATCTACATATATGTTGAACAGATTAACAGCACCCTTGCCATATTCTTCACTTTTGAAGCGATAAATTTCATTCAGACGATTAATATCTATCCAATAATGCTGGCGAATATGAGCACATAAAAGAGGCAACCTGTTATCAATGGCTGAAACAATATCGTAATTCCCTTGACAAATTAGCAGTTCCCGAGATGCACGCAATGCCGTGTAAAAGAGAACTTGCAGTTCTAAAGGATGCCCATAAATGCCCATACGACGGTCAATCATACAAGCACCATCTGGAACCAACAGAGTTGGGTACATATCAAAACGATTCGCCAAGCAGATTTCCATGATTAACCTGATTCCATGTTGGAATTCCGGTTGATAAGCTAGAGAAAAATCTTCTGTGGCGACTACATAAGCACGTAACAAAATAATCCACCATAGGCAAGAATCTACAGGTGTAACTCTAGCGATCGCATGTTCACCAAAGTCTGCTTCTAAATATTCTTGCCCATTATCTGATACAACTTTAAAGCTAGCTGGTATTAATCCTCGTCCCGGCTTATAGGCATCTAATGCCTTTTCTTTAGGCTGTAACTTTAAGGTTTCTTCTAAGAAATTACGAACAATATCTGTTCTACCTTTGATCAGAAAAATTAGAGCGGAAGAAACAAAATCCCGAACAAAGCACTGGTCATAATTGAGTGCCTCTACAGATTTATCATAAGCAGCTACCGTCCCAACGGGGCGGCCTTGATAGTAGAGAACTGACTTTTCTAGTGTTTGCCATGCTTCTTCCACTTCTTTTAAATTTTCAGTAGTTTCCAATTCGTTTAGGTGCATCGCCAGAATAACTCCATTCGGATTGTGAATTTGTGGTAGATGCGTATTCATTTATTACTTTCGCTATTCTCAGCATAACAAAAACGATTCTGTTGAATAGCAAATATAATTTGGAAAAAATTAATCAACTAACAGCAAACCAATCTGTTGCCATTTATGCAGCTTTATTGCTAGTTAATTTGCTTATAGATTACCTTTTTGGGGAATTATAGTTGTTGTTATTCACCAAAAGTAGTAACTATAATTCTAAAAACAGCCACACAAGATATATTTTTAGATTATTGATTGTTCTGCTTCACGTCCAGAATCTTTGCTTTACCAAACAAAAATATATCTTTAGTGCTGTTTAGGATTTGTGTGAAGTTAAAACTGGTTACAGTATATTTACTTGATCAGGATTAGTTTTTGACACTAACAAGTCAGATTATTCCCCTATATTATAATAATTTATAACTTTTTTTCAGAATATGCAAGACGATTGTTGGAAAAATTTAATATGTCAATACTTCTCAAGGGATAAACTGTTAACTTGATATTGCCTGCTCCTGGAATTCTTTATAAGCTTGATTAATTGCTTGCATTGAGGCTTTTGCGATCGCAGAACTGGTAAAAACATTTGTTTCGAGACGCAAATCAGTTATCAGCTATCACAGTTTCAGTCAAATAGTTTGACCCTAACTGTTACCTACCAATGAGTGAGAAGTGGGGGACTCTGACGATGCAGATAAATACATCACTCTCTACTGATAACTGTTTACTGTTCACTGTTGAGGAAGGATAGTTTTGTCTAAGCGTTGTTTGAGATCGCGGATGGCGGTACTGGTGTTGCGGTCATAAGCAATTTGTACGCAACGAGTGATTGCGCTTAACAAATCAAAGTCAGGAAAATAGCGACTGCGGGTTTGCAGTTGGTAATCTTCACCTTGTAACTGGTGAATCAATAGATGCTGATTTTTGAATAACCAAACTTCAGGAACCCGATAAGGCAGATAATCTTGCACATTAGAATAACTGGTGACATCAATTTCAACTACTAAGTCTGGTGGTGGGTCTAGTCGCCAGTCGATGCGTTTTTTACCCGATACGGCTTGCCAGTTGTCAATATAAAAGCAATAATCTGGCTCAATCCCGCTTTCTTGCGGTAAGCTCATAGTCACTGGTGTAAACGCATCATATTCTCGCCCATCGTGATCTAATAGAGCGATCGCAATATTGGCCAGTAAATGGGCATCTCTACCGTGTACTGGTAATGGCGACATCAGCAATACTTCTCCATTGCAATACTTTATACGCGGGATTGACCCATCTCCCCGTTGAACGCATAAATACTGATAATCCTGCCAACTAGCAGGTAGGCGCACTACAGCACCAGGAGGTAATTGAGTCTTGTCTGGAGAAACGAGGGCAAACATGACTGACTTTTCCTAATAAGCCGCATACTGCAATCATAACAATGACCATTAGAATAGGTGCTAGTATTCAGAATAACGCTTAAATCTGCCCAAATCGACCCATGCCGGACTCAGAAGAACCAAAGCAAGCCGACAACAACAACTTACGCAATTCCTAGTTTGGTGGCGGTTTGATTAATGCTGACACAGTAAGTGCTGGAGAATTTAAATTAGGTAAAACTCTGCGTGACTTTGCGTTTACTTTGCGTTCCTCTGCGTTTAAAAATATTACTATTTTATACAAATCTGTACTTACCTATCTTAATTTGGCACAGATATTGGAGCATCTGACTTTCTAGTTTAGTGCTGTGTGGGGTGCGATCGCACCACGGTAAGTCCGTTTAATAATGTATAGATATTTCTTTAGAGTCAATATTTTGATTATGAGACTGGTTGCTTTCAAAAACGATTAGAGAAGGAAGCCGTTATCCTGAGAAGGCTCTTTTGCTTAAGCGTGGCGAGGTGGCTTGCTCCTTCACTCATCCACGCTTAAGCAGCGACTAATCTAGCATTCTACTTACGTACTAGGTTGAGCAGTTCTTTCGGAGAAGCAAGCAAGTCAATGGCGACAAAGAAAATTTTGCCTTGGGGATCGAGCAAAAATCGCCATGCAATATTCATTCCCACACTTGCACCGAACCAGGGGGTTTGGACTTTGCCGGTGACTTTAACTTGGGTATAGCCATCTTCCACTGGCTCGGAGATCCCACGCTCTGGTATCATCTTTAACCCCTGACATTCTTCACGCATATAAGTACGGATTGCCTCTTGACCAATAATCGGTCTTTCAAAGGGAGGTTGCAAAGCACCTTCAGAGGTAAACAGAGTAACCGCAGCATCAAAGTCATTGGCATTCATGTTGTTGATATAGCCCAGCACTGTAGGGTTGTTGATACCCTCAATGGTGACTTTAGTCCGAAATGCTGGTGCAGTGGGAGGAGCCACAGAGACTGAGACTTTTTTGTAACTACCAGGAGCGTTCGGGTCAAATCCCATACTAATTACAGTATTGCGGAGGATTGTGATTTGTTGACCTGAATCAGCATTCCTGATTGCTTCCAATACATCAGCAGCATCAAGAGAAAGCTTATAGCCCTCTGGAATAGGAGCAACGATTCCCTGGGCCATCCATTCTCCTAACTGATACCAAAAGCCCAACTTGATGTTTACGGTGAAGGATGCATAGGAACGGGAGAGGGGAGTGTCAGCCCGGTTAGCTAAATCGTACATGACTCGTGTTTGAGCATCGAAAGGCATCTGCTTAATTTGTTCGAGTAAGCCTTGTGCGAGGATCATGTTGGCTGCTCCAGGAGCCGCAACCGTAATACTTTTACCCATCTCGGTATAGGCAAACCAGAGTAATGCTAGTTGATCTTCAGCATTGAGTTGAGAAAATGATTCGACAACTGTTGGAACAAGGTCAGCAACTAGCGTGCCGGGAAAAATACTTTGAGCCGACTTGATGGTAAAAGACATGGCAGATATTCCCAAAAGAAAATTACAGTTTTATCGAATGTGAAAAACCAAATGTGCAAAGACGGAGGAGAAATGCGTTTAGCTGTTAACAAAGGCACTCAGCAGTCTTGGCATAGGTGTAGCCTGCACTTCGACACCCTTCGGCTGCGCTCAGTACAATTCAGTACAAGTCACTCAGTGAGCGTCATAGACATCGCTTTAACAAAGGCATAGCAATTTCTTGCCATTGAGTTTGGATACTCGGCAAATCACATTGCAGGCTCAACTGCATAGTTATTTATAAAACCTTGAACAACAGTGGTTTAACGCATTGATGCTATTTTTGTTTCTGTCTGTAAAGAAACATAACAATTTCGTTACAAATAAGCAATACTTCCTCAGCCATATTTTGATAATTTTTACTTATGAAAATGATAATTTTTACTGAAGTTAGATTAGATGCAATTGGTGCCTTTGTGTGTAATCACTTCTAAGAGCGATCGCTATTTGGGACTATTTGTAAATAGAGACTTGGCAGTATAGCCATTTTCAATCTGGTGAGGTATAAGTATGCAAACAGACCTAACCCCCTCTCTTCCCGAAGCGGGAAGGGGGGAAAATTTAAAGCCTCTCTCCTAAAGTCGAAATTGTACCTCACGCTTGTCGAGAAACGCTATACAAGATCCCTACACGCATTAAATTTCCACAAATAATCATTAACTGAACCTATTGGGCCGTCGTACACATCGCTTACCTTTTCGCACAAATCCAAAATACCTTACCTGCTTAGTACGGTTGTTACTACCTTTTTATCGTGTCAAGTACCTGCAAAAAATATTTACAATACGTTATATTCATTTACAGATAACAAAAAGTAAAACATGACAAATAAAGGCTTTACCATCAACGAACGTGGTCAACTCAACGGATTTGCGATTGAACCCAAGGTTTATGTTGATGAAACCCCACGGATAGGCTTCACCGAATATGCCGAAAAACTCAATGGTCGTTTGGCAATGATTGGTTTCCTCTCATACATAATTTTGGAAGTTTTCACCGGACACGGTTTGATTGGATGGCTAACCAGCTTTTAGCAATTTTCTTCAGTTGACAAATAAAACAATTTAGAGGCAAACTTATGAAAACTGATTTTGATTACCCCAGAAAAGATTTGATTGGCCCCGTTGTTTTTAGACCTGATTTCAACAACTTTGAAATCATCAATGCAAATCAAGCGTGGTCATTGTTTTTCAGTGTCGGTCAAGACGACAAGGGACTGGGACAAGAAGTTGAATTCGGTAGATTTTTCACTAACCTATTAATCGCGATTGGAGTAACTGGAATTCTTTGGGCGATTTACTTCAGTCAATTAGGATGAACAAATCAGTTCATGCCTAGTATGTGGTAACTTAAATAGAGGTCTTGGATTTGGATACCAGGACTTCTTTTGAATGTTCAATACGTCTAAAAAACTCTTTTTAGCTTTGGAAAGAATTCGATGTTGATTGGATTTATAAAGCTTCCCAATTTGTCGCGGTATTGTGGATACATGGGTTTAGAAGTAGCAGAAATTGTTTCTAAATATCTTGCAGTTCAAAGTAAAACCTATGTAATTCAAAATAGAAGGATATTGATAAATCAACTTTTAAAGTCTGGTCTAGATTCTCATACAGCAAATAGAACTGTTAATGTACTTATATCAAGTTCGGTTTTACAATTAACTAATAAAAACCACTGCGCCTTTATGAGTGCTGAGTTAGGAGTTAGGAGTTATAGCCATTTTCAATCTGGTGAGTTATAGGTCAATACAGTTCAGTTAAGCAATTTTTTCCTTCTCTTTCTTCTCTCTGCGTCGCGCCAGTTGCTACAAGTCGGGGAACCCGCAAGGGCGCACTGGCTTCTCTGCGCCTCTGTGGTACCAAATTCAGCGCAAACAACGAATAGCCTCTAATAACCCTCTAGCTTTATTCAGTGTCTCCTCGTATTCCTTTTCTGGCTCAGAATCAGCTACCAAACCTGCACCGGCTTGCACGCTAACCGTCTGATTATGTACTACCATTGTGCGAATTGCGATCGCAGTATTTAATTGTCCTTCAAAATCGTAATATCCATACACACCGGAATAAACACCCCGACGGCTAGACTCTAACTCGTGGATGATTTCCATCGCCCTAATTTTGGGTGCGCCACTGACTGTACCTGCTGGAAAGCAAGCTTTCAATAAATCCCATGCTGTTTTATCAAGTGCTAATTTCCCTACAACATTGCTAACAATGTGCATCACATGGGAATAGCGCTCAACTACCATTAATTCATCAACTTTGACACTACCACTTTGACAAACACGCCCCAAATCATTCCGCCCTAAATCTACAAGCATCACGTGTTCGGCAACTTCTTTGGGATCTTCGAGTAAATCTTGAGCCAAGGCCGTATCTTCCTGGGTGGTTTTACCCCGTGGACGTGTCCCAGCAATGGGGCGTACTGTTGCTATAACTCCACCATCGGGATCGGTTTCGGCTTTCACCATCACTTCTGGACTGGAACCGATAATTTGCCAATTTTGGAAATTAAAGTAAGCCATATAAGGCGAAGGATTTATCTGACGTAGGGAGCGGTAAAGGGCAAAGGGGTCGCCTGTGTATGCCGTTGATAACCGCTGAGAAATTACTACTTGGAAAATATCACCTGCTTTGATGTAGTCTTTTGCCTTTTGGACACTGGCACAAAAATCAGGGCGAGTAAAGTTACTTTTATAATCTTCTGCTTCCCCACTCCCCTCCTCCTCTGCTCCCCTGCTTCCTGGGGGCTTCCATTCCAATCGAGTTTTTTCTGGTGATATGGGGAGAGATAGCTTTTCGAGCATTTGGGTGACGCGATCGCCCGCTTGTTGATAGGCTGCGTGTAAATCTACATTGGAATCGCGTAAATCAGCATAGGCGATCGCCCAAATTTTCCGCTTCACCTGGTCAAAAATCAACAGGTGGTCTACCTGCATCCACAACCCATCAGGAATATTTCGTTCATCTTGTGGATAGATTGGCACGCGCGGCTCAATCCAATTAATCAATTCATAGCCCCAAAACCCAAACAAACCGCCAATCCCTGGCGGTAGCTGTGGTAACTTGACTGGGTGATAAGGTGCTAAACATTCGGCTAAAGTTGTAAAAGGGTCGCCTGCAAAAACGACCTGCGAACCATCCCGGTTTAACTGGGTGGTGCGATCGCCCCTTGCTTCCAAAACCCAAAGGGGATCGCAACCTACTAAACTATAGCGTCCTAGTTTTTCCCCACCTTCTATGGATTCCAACAAAAAGCTGTAGGGCTGACCCGCACAAACTTTATACCAAGCAGATACAGGCGTATCTAAGTCCGCTACCCATTCTTGATATACGGGGACAAAGTTGCCTTGTTGAGCTAGCTGGGAAAATTCAGAGAAATCGGGGAATACCATAAATTGTTTAGGATGGGGCATTGGGCATTGGGGAGGCAGTTGCTCCACTTGG